>JAAXVP010000130.1 GCA_013335435.1 Thiobacillus sp.
CGGCGGTCGTGACCCGGAACCCCCAGGCACGGAGTCGCAGGGCCAGCAGGCGCAACAACCCCTCGTCGTCGTCGACGGCCAGGATATGGCCGCCTTTCGTGGTCCGTTCGGGAATCATCATTGCCTTCCGGTGACCGCAGGCCGGATCGGCAGGGAGCGCTCGATCTCGGCCAGGGCATCGAGCTTCTGTTGCAGCATTTCGGCACGCATCTGGGCGCCCCGGACCTGCTGGTTGAGTTTGCCGATCTCCTGGCCGAGCCTGTCCGCCACGGCCGCGTTGCGTTGATATCCGCGGTAATGACCGGCCAACAGGCGGGCGAACGGGCGCAGTTCCACCGCCTCGGCCCGGTCCGACGTCAGGACCGGGTCGAGCAGGACCAGCGCCCGTTCGAAGTCGCCGCCGCCCGCCTGGTCAAGGACCATGGCCAGGCGTACCCGGACCTCCGGGCTGAGCGGCTCGGCGGCCAGGAGCATGTGCTCCCAGTCCAGATCCCGGTCCGACAAGTCGCCCAATTGCGCGTAGTAGAGCAGCATATCCGCCGCCAGGCGGGTCGCCTTGGCGGCCGGTTCGGCATCCCGGCACAGTTTGCTTTCCAGCACGGCGCAACCGTTCAGCGCCATGGCCAGTAACGCGGTCGGCAGGCATCGCCGCCACGCCGGCACCATGCCTTCAGCGCTCATCGGGCACCTCGACGCGAAAATGCGCGCCGCGTTCACTCGCGACCAGCCTGACCTGGCCATTCATGGCATGCAGCAGTTCCCGCACGATGGACAAGCCCAGACCGCTGCCCTGGCGCGGTACCGGTGCCGCGCGGCGCCCGCGCACGAAGGGCTGGAAGATGCGCTCGGCATCCTCGTCGGCGACCCCCGGGCCCTGGTCGATGACATCGACGCCGACCCGCCCCGCGACGCGCCCGGTCACCAGCCGGATGCTGCCGCCCTCCGGGCTGTAGTCGATGGCGTTGGAGAGCAGGTTGTCGAGCACGACCAACATCTTTTCCTTGTCCAGGCGAACCATGGCGTCGTCGCCCTCTATGCTCACCGTCAGGCCGCGGGCCTGGATTTGCAGTTCGCGCTGCTGGACCGCCTCGGCCGCCAGCCGCCGGACCAGGACCGGCCGGTCGTCGAGCCGGTGCGCGGCATAGGCGGCCGCGTTGAGATCGAGCAGGCTTTCGATCTGGCGCTGCAAGAGCAAGACGTTGCGATGCAGGATGTCGACCACCTCCCGCTGCTCCTCGTGCAGGGGTCCGAAGACGCGCTCGCGCAGGAGGGCGACCCCCTCGCGCAAGGCCGTCAAGGGCGTCTTCAGTTCATGGGAGACGTGGCGCAGGGTCTGCTCCCGGCCGGCCTCCAGTTCGGCCAGGCGCAGGCGCAGCCATTCCAGCCGGCGGCCGAGCCGGTTCAGGTCGTCGGGGCCGCGCACCACCACCGGTTCGTCGAACCGGCTTTCGCCCAGGCGCTCGATCGCCCGCTCCAGGCGCCGCACCGGCCGGCCCAGCCACCAGCCCAGGACCAGGGCGACCGCCAGGATAACGGCGACGGTCGTCAGCAACTGCCGGGCAAAGCGCGCCTCGCCCGCCTCCATGCGGGCCAGCAACAAGGCGTTCTGCCGGTCGATCCAGGCCTTGCCCCACGAACCGAAATGGTCGTTGGCCGTTTTGAGCCGGACCAGCACCCGCATCAGGTCGTCTTCCGCCGCCCCCTGTCTCAGTTTGGCGCGCAATTCCGTCGCGCTTGCCCGCCAATCGCCCGGCAACGGCGCCAGCGAAGTTTCCGCCAGCGTCTCCAACCGTTCTATGGTGGTGTCCGACTGGGCCAGGTTGGCATCGATGCGCACCAGCAAGCCGGCATCGCGCAGCAAGCGGTATTGGCGTGCGTTGCGCTCGATCTCGACCGTGCGCGCATGCAATTCCTGGATCGACCTGCTCAACTGCAGGGACTGCTCGCCGCCCTGGCGGCTCTGCCGGACGAATTGCTCGACCAACTGCCAGCTGCGTACCGCAACCCCTCCCAGCAACAGAGAAATCAACATGAAACCTGCCAACATGCCCTGACGAAATGAAATTCGAATCATAGAGTTGCAGAAACTCTTCACCGATTAACCATGTGTTCGCGCGGCATATATCCACTGCCACCTCCGTGCTCGATTCTTTCATATATTCGTTATTAATGCCAACTTCAATAAAACAATAAATAATATTGTAAATTAACGAGTTACGTGCATTGTCGCCAAACGCCGACACGCCTCGGCCTTGTTAGCACAGGGAAAACATTAAAACAAATATATAGCGTCTCTTTTTCACGACTTATACGAAACAAGCAAATACTACATATCTGATAAATACGCTATCGATTATCACTATTCTGATAAATACATTACGCGTTACCAATTAATTCAGCGTGGCACACAAATTGCGATAGCTATCCAAGAAACTATTTCGGCGGGCTCGCCACGTGCGGCCCGGCGGATCACCGACAGGAGGATAACGATGGGATCGCCCGAACCAATATCGCTGGTGGCCAGCGTGGCCGCGACCAATCTCGCCATCCGCGGCATCGTGGCACGCTCGCAGGTGATGCGCGACCTGCTCCAGGACGTCATGCTGTACTCGAATTGCGACGCCAACGCCCTGGTGCTCGGGGATACCGGCACCGGCAAGGAGTCCATCGCCCGCGCCCTGCACCAGGGCCACGGCAAGCGCCGGCGCGGCCCCTTCGTGTCGGTCAACTGCGGCGCCATCCCGGATGGCCTGTTCGAATCGGAGTTCTTCGGCTACTTGAAAGGCGCCTTCACCGGCGCGGTGGCCGATCACCCCGGCTACCTGGAGCAGGCACACGGCGGCACCCTGTTCCTCGACGAGCTCGGCGAGTTGCCCCTGCATCAGCAGGTCAAGCTGTTGCGCGTCCTGGAACAGCGCACGGTCACCCGCCTCGGCTCCCGCACACCGGTCGAGGTCGACTTCCGCCTGGTCGCGGCGACCAACCGCGACCTGCGTCACATGGCCGAGGAGGGCAGCTTCCGCGCCGACCTTTATTATCGGGTCGCCGTTCTGGGCTTCCGCCTGCCCAGCCTCGACGAGCGCGGCCCGGAAGACAAGCGGGCGATCTTCGAATCGGTCCTGCGTCGGGTCGCCGAGCGCAACGGCCATGGCCTCGGCGCCATACCGGAGTGGCTGCTGGTGGAGGTGGCCCGGCTGCACTTCCAGGGCAATGTGCGCGAACTCATCAACTTGGCCGAGCGCGTCGCCATCACCTGTCAGGCCACCGGCGGCTGGAGCGCCGATCTCCTGCTGCCGCTGCTGCGCCGCAACCAGGGCATCGCCATGGACCGGCCCATGCGCGGCGCCTGGACCACCCACGACGAGGCCGAGCGGGCGCGCATCATCTCCCATCTCGATACGCACGGCTGGCGTCGCCAGGTGACGGCGGCGGCGCTGGGCATCAGCCGCAAGGTGCTGTGGGAAAAGATGCGCAAGTACTGCATACACGAACAGGCCAGCGGCGGCCACGGGGGACGCCTTGGCAGCTGAAGCCGTGTCCGCGGGACAGTCCGCCCCGCCAGCCGTTCCCCCGAAGCCAACGCAACAGACCGCCCAGGACCCCCAGGAACCGCGCGCCCACTCGGGCATCTATGCCTTCTGCCTGGTCGCCGCCTTCCACCAGCGCCCCTGCGACCCCGAGCTGCTGGCCCTGAGCGAGGGCTACGAGCAGCGCCCGGCCGGCGTGGCGGACCTGCTGCTCATCGCCCAGCGGCGCGAGTTCAAGGCACGCGTCGCCAGCTTCGCCTGGAACGACCTCAAGCGCCAGACCTTCCCGGTCCTGGCCGAGTTGAGCAATGGCGACTTCCTGGTCGTGGCGCGCGTCGAGTCCGACCGGCTGGTCCTGGTGGAGCCGCGCAAGGGCCAGCCGCTGGTGGCCACCCAGGCCCAGTTCGAGGCCATCTGGACCGGCCGCCTGATCCTGTTGAAGCCGAAACTGAGCTGGGACGACCCGAACCGGCGCTTCGGCCTGGCCTGGTTCCTGCCGGTGGTGAGGAAGTACCGCAAGGTACTCCTGGAGGTCGCCCTGGCCGCCTTCGTGATCCAGCTCTTCGCCCTCTCGACGCCGCTGTTCACCCAGCTGGTCATCGACAAGGTCCTGGTGCACCGTTCCCTGTCCACCCTCAACGTTCTCGGCCTCGGCATGCTGGTGGTGGTGCTGTTCGAGGGCATCCTCAACGTCCTCAAGACCCAGCTCCTCACCCACACCACCAACCGCATCGACGTCACCCTGGGCGCGCGCCTGTTCAACCACCTGCTGCGCATCCCGCTGCGCTATTTCGAGGAACGCCGGGTCGGCGACACGGTGGCGCGGGTGCGCGAACTGGAAAGCATCCGCCAGTTCCTCACCGGCTCCAGCATGGTGGCCCTGATCGACGTCCTGTTCCTGGGCGTGTTCGTGGTCGTGATGCTGTTCTACAGCGTCGAGCTCACCCTGGTGGTATTGGGCACCCTGCCCTTGCTGGCCGGCCTCTCCCTGGCCTCCTTCCCGGCCTTGCGCAAGCGCCTGTCGGACCGCTTCGACCGCGGCGCGGAATACCAGTCCTTCCTGGTCGAGACCATCACCGGCGTCCTCACGGTCAAGGCCCTGGCCCTGGAAAACCAGATGTACCGGCGCTGGGAAGGCCTGCTGGCACGCTACGTCATGGCCTCCTACCGAACCGAACTGCTGGCCGGCGTGGTCGGCTCACTGGGCCAGGCGGTGCAGCGCCTGATCACCCTGCTCCTGCTCTGGTACGGCGTCCACCTGGCACTCGACGGCCGCATCACGGTCGGCCAGCTGATCGCCTTCCAGATGATCGCCGGCCAGGTCACCGGCCCGGTCCTGCGCATGGTACAGACCTGGCAGCACTTCCAGCAGGTGGGGGTGTCGATCCAACGCCTCGGCGACCTCATGAACACCCCGGCGGAGCCGATCCTGAATACCGCGCGCAGCAACCTGCCACCCCTGCGCGGCCGGGTCACCCTGCAAGGGGTGCGCTTCGGCTACCGCCACGACGCCCCGCCGGTGGTGCGCGACGTCGACCTGGAGGTCGCGCCGGGCACCTTCGTCGGTATCGTCGGGCGCAGCGGCTCGGGCAAGAGCACCCTGGCCAAGCTGCTGCAGCGCCTGTACCTGCCCGATGCCGGCGCCATCCTGCTCGACGGCATCGACCTCAAGGAACTCGACCCGGTCTGGCTGCGCCGGCAAATCGGCGTGGTCCTGCAGGAGAACTACCTGTTCAACGGCAGCATCCGGGAGAACATCGCCATCCACATCCCCGACATCGCCATGGAACGGGTGCGCGAGGCGGCCGCCCTGGCCGGCGCCGACGAGTTCATCGCCAACCTGCCGGACGGCTACGACACCGTGGTCGGCGAGCGCGGCGCCTCGCTCTCGGGCGGCCAGCGCCAGCGCGTCGCCATCGCCCGCGCCCTGCTCACCAACCCGCGCATCCTGATCTTCGACGAGGCCACCAGCGCCCTGGACTACCGTTCCGAACGGATCATCCAGGCCAACCTGGGGCGCATCTCGGACGGCCGCACGGTGTTCATGGTGGCGCACCGGCTGTCGGCGGTGCGCCATGCCGACGTCATCCTGGTCATGGACGAAGGCCGGGTGGTGGAACGCGGCAGCCACGACGAACTGATCGCCATGAACGGCGCCTACGCCGCCCTGTTCCAGGAGGACGGCCAACCGTGAGCACGCCGAACAAACGCCTCGCAGCCTGGCTCGCCCGCCTGCGTCTGGCCCTGGCCGAGGGCCGGGAAGCCGCCCGGGTGAGCGAGCTGCACCAACTCGAACAGGACTTCCTGCCGCCCCTGCTGGAGATCCAGGACTCGCCGCCCTCGCCGCGCAAGCGCATGGTGCTCTGGTCCCTGCTCGCCCTGCTCCTGATCGCCCTGATCTGGAGCTGGTTCGGCCGCATCAACGTGGTCGCCACGGCGACCGGGCGGTTCATCCCGAACGGCCGCCTGCAGGTCGTCCAGCCCATGCAGGCCGGCGTCGTCCAGGCCATCCGGGTCCAGGTCGGCCAGCAGGTGCGCGCCGGCGACACCCTGGTGGAACTCGATGCCGAACCGCTCGCCGCCAGCCAGGTCGCGGTCGACCAGAACGTCGCGCTGAACGAGCGCAGACAATCCCGCCTGGCCGGTCAGCTCGCCAACCTCGACCCGGATGGCGCAGCCACCGACCCGACCCAGCGCGGGCTCTGGCAGGCCGAGTTGGAGGCCCACCAAAGCCAGTTGCTGGTCGCCGCCGCCGCGGTGCGCGAGGCCGCCGCCGACCTGGCCGCCGGCGAGGCCCTGCTGGCCAGCCAGAAGCAGGCGGTCGCCATCGCCGAGGAACAGATGGCGGATGCGAAGATACTGGCCGAGATGGGCGCGATCGCACGCAACGAATACCTGCAGGGCGAACGCGACCGTCTGGCCCAACGCGGCGAGCTGGCCTCACGGCGCGAACGGGTGGAGATGCTGCGGGCCCGCCTGGCCTCGGCGCGCGCGACCCTGGTGCGCCTGGACGCCGAGCGCCGCGTGCGCCTGTTCGACCAGATGGAAAGCGTCCAGCAGCAAGGCTACGGCCTTGCCGAAAGCCGGGTCCGGGTCGGCCACGACCTCGCGGCACAAAACCTGCGCGCCCCGGTCGACGGCACCGTCCAGGCGGTCAACGTGACCACCCGGGGCGAGGTGGTATCGCCCAAGCAGGACGTGGTGACCATCGTCCCCAAAGACGTACCGCTCATCGTCGAGGTTCGGGTCGCCAACCAGGACGTCGGCTTCGTCAAGGCCGGCCAGGCGGTCGAGGTCAAGATCGACGCCTTCCCGTTCATGCAATACGGCGTGCTGCCGGGACGGCTCACCTGGATCAGTCCGGACGCCGAAGCGGATGCCCAGCAGGGCCTCTACTACCGGGCCTGGATCGAGACCGACCGGGCCTACCTGACGAGCGGAGCGAAGACCCTGCCGATGCGTCCGGGCATGTCGGCGACCGTGGACGTGAAGACGGGCGAGCGCCGCATCATCGAATTTTTCCTGTCGCCCCTGCTGAAGAACCTGAAGGAGAGCGTGTCCGTCCGCTGAGGCGCGCCCGGCGTTACGTAACACCGCCGGCCCGTTACCCGGTTTTCCGTAACGCCAGGCCGAACCGAGATCGGAACCCACTCGACCGGACTTCGCAACACCATGAATCAAATGGGATTTTTATTTATGGTTCATAAATACCAGAGGTGGCATGGCCGTTGCTGTAAGGGGATGTGCGGTTACCAACCACACATCCATACCAGGTCGGCAGGCGCCCTGGAACGGTATTCAAACAGCCTGCATCTTTGTCACTAAGGAGAAATACTATGGGACTTCTCGATGCCTTGTTCGGCGGCGGCACTTCCGCGGATGACGTGAACTCGATCCTCAGCTCCACTGCGGCGAACGCCTCGGCCCTGAGCAACGTCGCGGCGACCAACGCCAACACGCTGGTCAACAGTGTGATCGAAGGCATGACCACCATGGTCAACACCACGCTGCAAACCACCTTCGACGGCGTCATCGCCCTCGAGGAGAGCACCATGGCCGGCAGCGCCGAGGCCATGAACAGCGTGGCCGGCACCGCCATCAACTTCACCGAAGCCACCGCCGCCAAGACCTACGACAGCGCCGGCCACGTCCTCCAGGAAAGCCAATCGGTCAGCCATAACGGCGGTTCCGCCATCATGGTCGCCTATGCCACCAACACCCTGGGCGCGCTGACCGCCGGTGTCGGCAACGGCATCGCCGGCCTGATGACCGGCGTCGGCAACGGTGCCGGCGCGGCCATGGCCAACCTGGGCGCCCACGTTCCGGACATGCTGCCCGGCCTGGCCACCTCGCTGGGCGGCCAGATCTCCGCCAGCCTGGGCACTTCCGGCCTGCTGGCGAACTCGTCCCTGTAAGCACCCGCAGGGAACGTGAAAGGCCCGGCCCGAGCGACCGGGCCTTTTTCCGATTTCAAACCGATACGATTGGGCGAGCAACACATGCTAACCGGCTTATTGAATGCAGTGGGGAGTCTGCTGGGTACGCTGGTCGACCTGGTGGGCGGCATCCTGGGCAGCCTGACACAGGCGCTGACCCCGACCGCGGCGGTCGCCGACACGGCCATCCAGGCAAGCGTCCAGGCAACCGAAGCGGACAGCACGACGACGGCCTATTCGCAGATCGAGGCGGCCATCGACAGTACCTCGGAAGAGGCCACCGACCTGCTCGACGCCGCCATCGACGGCACCGACCAGTTGATGGAAACCGGCATCGTCGACAGCGCCCGCGCCCTCGGCGAACTGGCCCAGGACCTGGCCGGACTCACCGTCACCACCACCACCACCTACTACCGCCCGGACGGCACCGTTTCGAGCGTGGTCGAGCAGGTTTCCCACGAGCCCGGCGCGCTACTCATGATGCAGTTCGTCAATGAAGTCCTGGCGCCGCAGGTCAGCGGCATGGGCGAAGGCATCAGCCTGTTCATGCAGCAGACGGGGGCCGGCATGGAGGACGCCTTGGGCAACCTCACCGCCTACGACCTGAGCTACACCACAACGGCATTCGGCACCAGCCTACTGGTGATCGACCGTATCTGACGGCGGGATGCCGGGCAATCCGCGAACCGATGTAGTCGAACGATTTTCGAGGTGATCATGGAATTAGCCAATACCATTTCCGGCCTGACCGGCAGCAGCATACAAGCCATCGTCGACCAGGCCATGCAGGCGCCGATGCCCATGTGGGAGCAATCGAGCCTGGCGCAGCTGACCAGCACTCAGGCGGCCCATACCGCCGACGGTCGCGTCGACGCGGTCATCCAAAGCATGAGCGCCATGCAGTCCTGGGCGATCGGCAACGACCTGGCGGACAGCGCCAATACCGCCCTGGGCAGCGTGCTGGGCAGCACGGCCAGCCTGGGCGAATTGATGAGCGTCGGCATCGTCATGCTCGCCACCACCACCCAGGTCACCGACAACAGCGACGGCACCGTGACGGTGACCACCACGACCACGCACGACCCGGGCGTCGACCACATCCTGGAACAGTTCACCGACTACAGCGCCGCGCCCGCCGGCGCCACCGGCGACTGGCTGGCCGCTCTGCTCAGCCAGCGCGGCGAGGCCATGACCGACGACTTGGCCGCCTTTTCCGCCAGCCTGCCCGGACAGGTCCTCGACTTCGTCCAGGCCGGGGCCGCCAGCAGCGCCTTGGGCGCCACCCTGGTGATCGATTATTCGGCCTACTATTGACCTGACCTTTGTCCCGCGCAGAACTACCGCCGGCGCACGCCGGCGGCGGCCCGCCGCCGCGCCGTAGTCGAACACCCCGCGCAACCGCGTACCCGTCCCAGGCCCCGTTGGCAGGCGTG
>JAAXVP010000410.1 GCA_013335435.1 Thiobacillus sp.
CCCGGCCAGTCGTATCACAGCACGCCCCGCCAGGTGTGGGTCAAACCGCTCTGCGCCGATAGTCGCGACCGGCTGTGCGCCGTGGCCGGGAGCACCCGGCCATGAGTAAACCCTACCGTTGCCCGACACGCGCCGCCATCAAGGTTCTGCGCTCAACAAAGAAACAGCAGGAAAAGGCGCTCAACTTGAAACTGAGCGCGACGGGACAAGTTCCCCACGCCGCCGCTCCCTTGCCCAACCGATGTTCAGCCTTCGCGACCATTGCCGAAGAAAAAGAGGCCCGCGAGGACGCCGTCAGCCAACAGATGCGCCTCCTGCGCAAAGAGCTGCCCGCCATGCTCGCGCAATTGGCGACGATTCCCGACCCGAGAGACCCCAAAAAACGCCGGCACAAGCTGACCGTGCTCCTGCTCTACGGCCTGTTGATGTTCGTCTTTCAGTTCGCCTCCCGACGCGAGACCAACCGCGAAATGACCCGCCCGCAGTTCATGGCCACGCTGCAGCGGCTGTTCCCGGAGATCGACGCCCTGCCACACGCCGACACCCTCTATCGGCTGCTGCGCGACATCGACCTGACCCAACTGGAACAGGCGCACGTCGACCTGGTGCGCCGCCTGATCCGCGGCAAGAGCTTCCGGCGCTATCTGATCAACCACTGCCATCCGATCGCCATCGATGGCTCGCAGAAGCTCGCGGGCGACACCCTCTGGGCAGAGCAACTCCTGCAGCGCACCGTCGGCAAGGAGGAAAACCGCCATACCCAATACTTCGTCTACGTCCTCGAGGCCAGCCTGGCCTTCCACAACGGCCTGGTTATCCCGCTGCTCAGCGAGTTTCTCGAACACGCGCTGGGGGATAGCGACGCGCAAAAGCAGGATTGCGAATTGCGCGCCTTCAGGCGTTTGAGCGAGCGGATTAAGACCTTCTTCCCCCGCCTACCGATCCTGCTCCTGCTCGACGGCCTCTACGCCAATGGGCCGGTGATGCAGCGCTGTCATGCCCACCACTGGCAGTTCATGATCGTGCTCAAGGACAAGGACTTGCCCTCGGTCTGGCACGAGTTCAACGCTCTGCTTGCCCTGAAACCGCAAACCCGCCAGCAAAGCTGGGGAAAACGCCGACAGCACTTCTCCTGGGTCAACGACATCGACTATGCCTTCGGTCCGAACGGGCGTCAGCATCTCAAGCTGCACGTCGTGGTCTGTGAGGAAAGCTGGGAAAGGGTCGATGAACAGGCCAGGACAGTCACCGAGACATCGCGCCACGCCTGGCTCTCCAGCCAGCCGCTCAGCCGTGAGAACGTCCATGAGCGTTGCAATCTCGGTGCCCGCCACCGCTGGGGCATCGAAGCAGGCTTCCTCGTCGAAAAACATCAGGGCTACCACTACGAACATGCCTTTGCCTTCGACTGGAATGCCATGAGGGGCTATCACCTCCTCATGCGCCTGGCGCATGTGTTCAATACCCTGGCACGGTTCACTCGGCAGTTGCGCCGCCTGTATCAGGAACTCGGCGTGCGCGGCGCCATCGCCTTCATCCGAAATTCCTGCGCCGCCCCCTGGCTCGATCCTGCGCGGATGCGTGTGCTCCTCGCCGAACCGTTCCTGCTACAACTCGAATGACTTTGTCCGGGCCTGCCCAAGACCGCTTCCCAAGCATGGCGCACTCAGCGCCGGGAAAGGCTCGCCTGGCCATCCGACCGGAGCTCCAACGACCTCTCGACAGCCTCCTGATTGACCCTACACCATCCGCGCCGCAAGCGCCGCTTTGCCGCCCGATACCCGCAATCTGACCGCGCAGGCGGCGAAAGCGGGCCCTACCGGCGAACAGCCTCTATTCGGCAGGGTCATGCGTCAGGGCTGCGCTTATGATTCAGAACTTGACATTTCGTGAGCAGATTCTGTCACGGGGTAGCGTGGGCGAGTGCTGGGACGACGCTTTGTTCAGTGATTCGACAAGCGGCGGCGATGGTAGAGCGGCCGAGGCGGGTAAGGTAATGGCGATAGCCACGAACGTCCTTCTTGATGAGACCGAACTGGCGCAGGCTCCAAAGCTGGCGGGTGATGCTGGCCGGAGTACTTTGGTGCAAGAAGGGAGCGAGGTCGGCACGGCGGATACCACGGATGTTGAAGTCGGGACGCTGAAGCGCGCGCAGCAGGGCTTGCTGAGTGGCGTCGAAGAAGTTGAAGCCCTTGAGGCGATGGCCATTGACGATTTGGGGGCTGGTCAGTCGATGCAGGTTGCGATCGCCGGCGGAGAAGTCGTCCAGTGCGGAGCGATATTCGAGATAGCGGCGATTACACCCGAGCAGGATCTCGCGCAAATCGATGAGGCTGTAGATGGTCTTTCTGAGGGGGGCGATCTCGCGCGACTCGTGACCATCCCGATGTTCCACCTTGCGGTGGTGCTTGAAGAAGGAAACGTTATTGGTCGTGGTCTCCAGACGCAGCACGCGGTTGAACTTGTCGTACATCTTGACCGATACTTTGCCAAAATGGTGCTTGATGCAAGTGCCCTCGATGCGCGTAGTGAAGCGGCTGCCGAGTTCCTGCGCCAGTTGCGGCGTGATCTTCTTGCCCAGGAAGTTGGAGACACGCTCGGCGTTGGCGGC
>JAAXVP010000411.1 GCA_013335435.1 Thiobacillus sp.
CGCAAGCGGGGGAGGGCTGGGGTGGGGGTGCAACGGTCTCGCCTCAAACTCGCCATGGTCACTTGATCAGCCCGTTGAAGCCCATGAAGGCCAGGCTCATCAGGCTGGCGGTGACCATGGCGATGCTGACGCCGCGGAACGGCTTCGGGATTTCGGCGGCGTCGAGGCGCTCGCGCATGGCGGCGAACAGGATCAGGACCAGGCTGAAGCCGAGCGCGCCGCCCAGGCCGTAGATCAGGGAATCGACGAAGCCGTGGCCTTCCTGGACGTTGAGCAGGGGGATGCCGAGGACGGCGCAGTTGGTGGTGATCAGGGGCAGGTAGATGCCGAGGACGCGGAACAGGACCGGGCTGGTCTTCTTGATGAACATCTCGGTGAAGCCGACGATGGAGGCGATCACCACGATGAAGGACAGGGTGCGCAGGTAGGCCAGGTCGGGGCCGAGCAGGTAGTTGTCGACCAGGTAGCTGGCGCCCGAGGCCAGGGTGATCACGAAGGTGGTCGCGGCGCCCATGCCGATGGCCGCCTCCAGCTTCTTGGACACGCCCATGAAGGGGCAGAGGCCAAGTATCTTGGCCATCACGATGTTGTTGACGAACACCGTGCTGATGATGATGAAGAAGTAGTAGTCCATTGTGCGTGCAGTCGAGTCGCGGAATTATCCGCTACCCGACCACCATCAGACAACCTACTCGATCAGGTCGTGGCTACCGTCGCAGAACGGCGGGGTGGAGGTGAATTTGCAGCCGCACAGGTAGACCTGGCTCTTCTCGATCAGGGTCATGCGCACCGGTGTGAAGCCGGTGCCTTGGTGGGAGCCGTCGCAGAACGGCTGCGACTTCGAGTGGCCGCAGGCGCACCACCAGTACTCGCCGGCTTCCAGGTCCATGGCGTAGGGGCCGTCCTGGGCGATGATCGGGTCGGTCATGCCGCTCTCCTGAGTCTTGCTGAAGGCATCATTATCGCTTAAAGCCCGATCAAAACAATCGGGTATTTGTGCCCTCGCGCCAATCCGTGGCGACGAGGCCGAGATCGGCGGCCAGGCCGGAGTGGCAGACCCGGCCGGCGGCGATATTGAGGCCGGCGGCGAAACCGGGGTCGGCCGTGAAGGCGGCGCCGGTCCCGTGTTCGGCCAGACGCAGGAGATAGGGCAGGGTGGCCGCTTCCAGGGCCAGGGTGCTGGTACGCGCCACCGCGCCGGGCATGTTGGCGACGCCGTAGTGGACCACGCCTTCCTCGACGAAGAAGGGCCGGTCGTGGCGGGTGACCCGCGAAGTTTCGGCGATGCCGCCCTGGTCGATGGCGACGTCGACGATGGCGCTGCCGCGCGGCATCCGGCGCACCAGTTCGCGCGAGATCAGCCGGGGTGCCCGGCGGCCGTGCAGGTAGACGGCACCGACCACCAGATCGGCGCGGCGGACGTGATGGTCGATGGCGGCGGCATCGGAGAGTACCGTCTCGATGCGCTCCCGGTAGCGTTCCCGAAGGGCTTGCAGGCGGGCCGGGTTGCGGTCGAGCAGGATCACCTCGGCGCCTATGCCGACTGCGATATGGGCCGCGTTGGCGCCGACCTCGCCGCCGCCGACGATAACCACCCGGCCCGGTGCGACGCCCTCGACGCCGGCCAGGAGGACGCCACGGCCGCCGTTTTTCATCTCCAGCGCCTGCATGCCGACCTGCACCGCCATGCGGCCGGCGACGCGCGACATGGGCGCCAGCAGCGGGGTGTGTCCGGCGCCGTCTTCCACGGTCTCGAAGGCGATCGCGCTGACGCCCCGGTCGATCAGGGCGCGCGCCAGTTCGGGCGCGGCGGCCAGGTGCAGGTAGCAGAACAGGGTCTGGCCATGGCGCAGGAGGGGCAGTTCGGCGGCCTGCGGCTCCTTGACCTTGAACACCAGATCGGCCCGGTAGACGGCAGCCGGATCGGCGACCACGGTGGCGCCGGCCTCCAGGTAGTCGCGATTGCCGTAGCCGATGGCATTGCCGGCGCCGCGCTCGACCAGGACTTCGTGGCCGGCCCCGGCCAGGCGCGCGGCCCCGGCCGGGGTGAGGGCGACCCGGTGTTCCTGGGCCTTGGTTTCCTTGGGAATGCCGATGCGCATGCGGGCTCCGGAATCAGACGCGAGCGTCGGAGAATAGCCGGAAACGGTTGCCACCGTCCTGCTTGGCCCGGTACATGGCGAGGTCGGCGCACCGGACCAGTTCCTGGGCGTCCTCGCTGTCGGCCGGGAACCGGCTGATGCCGATGCTGCAACCGGTATTCACCTCCTGGCCGGAAGGCAGGGCGAAGGGCTTGCTCATCTGGGCCAGGATGTCCTCCGCCAGGGCGGTGACCTCCTCGATGCCGTCGACGTTCTCCACCAGCAGGGTGAACTCGTCGCCGCCCCGGCGCGCCAAGGTGTCCGACTTGCGCAGGCGGGCGCCCAGGCGCCGGCCGATCGCCTCCAGCAACTCGTCGCCGACCTGGTGGCCCAGGCTGTCGTTGACGGCCTTGAAGCCGTCGAGGTCGAAATAGAACACCGCCAGGCGTTCCTGGTGACGGGCGGCCTGGTAGATGGCGTGGCCGAGCCGTTCGTCGAACAGCAGGCGGTTGGCCAGGCCGG
>JAAXVP010000131.1 GCA_013335435.1 Thiobacillus sp.
CGAGACGGCCCTGAACGTTCTGTTCGACGCGGTTATCCAGCTCGACGCCACGGGCGACCTGCACTTCCTCAACCCGGCCGGCGCGACCCTGCTCGGCCTCGCGGCCGGCGGCACGGACGGCACCCCGGCGGCCTGGTCGTTCATCGACCACGCCACCCGCGCACCCCTGCTGGCAACGCTGCTCGAACGCGCCCGCAAGGAAGGCCTGACCCGGATTCCGGCCGACGCCCGGCTGATCAACGGTCATGGCGTCGAACTGGAGGTGGAAGGCAGTTGCCAGCCGCTGCACGACGCCCAGGGCCGCATCTCGGGCTACCTGATGCAATTGCGCGACGTCACCGAAGAAAGCGAATGGCGCCGGCAACAGCCCGACCTGTGGGACCGCGAACCCGTCTCCACCCTGCCCGGGCGCGGCTTCCTGGAAAACCGCCTCAACCTGGCCCTGCTCAACCGGCGCGCCGGCGACCTGCCCATGACCTACCTGGAGATCCGCATCGCCGGCATCCGCACCGTCTACGAGACGGCCGGCGAGGCGGCCGGCGACCGCCTGGTACGCCACCTGACCGCCCTCTTGCATGCCCAGGTCCGGGAAACCGACCTGATCGCGCGCATGGACCAGGAGGTCTTCGCCGTCCTGCTCAACTTCTGCCCGGCCGAGGTGAGCCGGCGCATCGCCGGCAAGATCATGGCCAGCCTGGACGGCTTCCATTTCGAGTGGGCCGGCTCCGGCCACATCACCCGGGCCGAACTGGGCCAGGTCGACGTGCCGCCCTTCGACGGCAGCCTGGACGAACTGCTGGCCGCCGCCCGGTCGCCACGCCCGTCATGATCCTGGTCGGCGACATCGGCGGCAGCAATACCCGCCTGGCCCTGGCGGACAGGGACGGCAAACGGGTCTCCCTGCGTCAGCGCCAGCAATATGCGAACGCCGACGCCGACGGCCTGACCGGCCTGATCCGGCAGCATCTAATCGCCGCCCCCGCCGTCGAACGCGCCTGTCTCGCCGTGGCCGGCCCGACCGACGGCCGCACGGTCAGCCTGACCAACCTCGACTGGCGCATCGATAGCGACGACCTCGGTCGCGAATTCGGCTTCCCGGTCCGCCTGGTCAACGACTTCGAGGCGGTCGCCTGGGGACTGGATGCCGTCACGCCGGACGGACTCGTCGCACTGCAGGACGGCATCCCGCAAGCCGGCGCACCCCGTCTGGCCCTTGGTCCCGGCACCGGCCTGGGGGTCGCCCTGAGCATCGACCGGGCCGGCACCTACCGCCCGGTGCCCGGCGAGGGCGGCCACATCGGCTTCGCCGCCACCGACGGCGAACAGGCCGCCTTGCTGCGTTTCCTCCAAGCCAAGCATGGCCGGGGATCGGTCGAGCGCATCCTGTCCGGCCCCGGCATCTCCGACCTGTTCGCCTACTGCCGGGCCGCCTCGGGCCGACCGGTCAAGCGCGAACGTTCCCCGGCCGAGGTCACCGAGGCCGCCCTGGCCGGCAGCGACCCGATCGCCGCCTGGGCCATGCGCCTGTTCTGCCGCATCCTCGGCCAGACCGCCGGCGACCTTGCCCTGGTGGCCGGTGCGCGCGGCGGCGTCCATATCGCCGGCGGCATCCCGCCGCGCATCCTGCCCTTGCTGACGGACGGCCAGTTTCTGACCGGCTTCCGGGCCAAGGGGCGGTTCTCGGAATGGATGACTTCGGTGCCGGTGCACGTCGTCACCGACCCGGATATCGGCCTCAAGGGCGCAGCCCTGGCGGCCGGCTGACTATTCGATGCCCAGGCGCTCGACCCGGTAGCGCAGGCTGCGGAAGGTGACGCCGAGCAGGCGCGCGGCGGCGGTCTTGTTGCCATGGGTCTGTTCCAGGGCCTGGATGATCTTTTCCCGTTCGACCTGGTCCAGGTAGTCCTGCAGGGGCAGGCCTTCGCCGACCGCGGCGCTGGCCGCCTCGCCGCCCGGACGCGCCGGCGCCAGGTCGAGGTCGTCGGCCTTGATGACCTCGCCGTCGCCAAGCGCCAGGGCGCGTTCGAGTATGTTCTCCAGTTCCCGCACGTTGCCCGGAAAACTGTATTGCCGGAGCGCCGCCAGGGCGTCCGGCGACAGGCTGGGCCGGAAGCTGCCGGCATGGCCGCCGACCCGTTCGATGATGAACTCGACCAGGGGCGCGATGTCCTCGCGCCGTTCGCGCAGGGCCGGCATGCGCAGGTCGATGACGTTGAGCCGGTAGTAGAGGTCGTGACGAAAGCGGCCGGCCTCGACGGCGTCGGCCATGTCCTGATGCGAGGCGCTGATGATGCGCACGTCGACGGGTTCCTCGGCGGTGCCGCCGACCCGGCGCACGCAGCGTTCCTGGATCGCCCGCAGCAGCTTGACCTGCATCGCCATGGGCAGGTCGAGCACCTCGTCGAGGAACAGGGTGCCGCCGTTGGCGGCCTGGAAGAAGCCGTCGCGCTCGCTGTCGGCGCCGGTGAAGGCGCCCTTGCGGTAACCGAAGAACTCGCTCTCCATGAGGTTCTCCGGGATGGCGCCGCAGTTCACCGCCAGGAAAGGCTTGCCGGCGCGCGGGCCGAGTTCGTGGATGAGCCGGGCGGCAACCTCCTTGCCGGTGCCCGATTCGCCGGTGATGAATACCGGCGCCTGGCTGCGCGCCAGTTTCTCCGCCTTGGCCCGGATCTGCTGCATGGGCGGCGAATCGCCGACCAGGCGCGTCTTGCGCGCTCCGCCCGCCTCGTGGTGCGGCACCTTGAGGGCAGTGCGCACCAGGGTGCGCAATTGCTCCAGGGAGACCGGCTTGGACAGGTAGTCGAAGGCGCCCGCCTTGAGCGCCGCGACGGCGTTGTCGGCCGAGCCGAAGGCGGTGATCACCGCCACCGGGGTGAGCGGGGCGTTGGCGTTGATGTGGCGGACGATCTCCAGGCCATCGCCGTCGGGCAGGCGCATGTCGGTCAGGCAGAGGTCGTACGGGCGCCCCTTCAGGCGTTCGAGGGCGGCCCCCACGCTGGCGGCCCGGTCGACGTTCAGGCCCATGCGGGCGAGGGTCAGGTCGGCCAGGTCGAGCAGGTCGGGTTCGTCGTCGACGATCAGGACGGTGGGTATGTTCATGTCGCTATTTTAGCCGTCAGGCGAAAGCGGGCGCCCTGGCCCTGTTCCAGGCAACGCAACTGGCCGCCGTTGGCCTCGGCCAGTTCCAGGGCGATATACAGGCCCAGGCCGGTACCGGTCCGGCCGGTGGTGAAGAAGGGCTCGAACAGGCGCTGGCGCAGTTCGGGCGGCACGCTCGGACCGTCATTGTATATCTCGATATGAACCAGGTCGCCGGCCACCTCGGCGCTCACCACTACGCTGCCGGGCTGGCCCGAGCAATGCCGGGTGGCATTGCGGCACAGGTTCCAGAGTATCTGGTGCAGGTGCATGCGATCGAAGCCGATCTTCACGCCTTCCGCCACCTCGGTCCGGATCAGGCCGGGCGCAATCGTCTCGGTCTGCTGGAACTCCTGCACGAACCCGGTCAGGTATTCGGCCAGCGGGATCGCCTCGCGATGCTGGCGGTCGCGCCGGGACAGCGACAGGACGTCCTCGACCAGGAAATTCAGCCGGCCGACGTTGTCCGCGATGATCCGGGTCAACTTGACCGTGCCCGGATCGTGGCCGACATCCTCGCCCAGCAGTTGGGAGGCGTGGCTGATCGCCGACAGCGGATTGCGGATTTCGTGCGCCAGGTTGGCGGTCAGGCGGCCGAGCGCCGCCAGCTTCATCTGGGTCGCCTCCTGCTCCAGTTCGCTCATGTCCTCGATGATGACCACGGCCCCTTGATGGCGGTCCGGCCCCAGATCGAGCAGACGGTAGCGTAGTCGGCGGCCGGCTTCGTCGGTCGCCGGCACGGCCGCGCCGGGGCCGCCGGCCAACCATGCCTGCCAAACCCCGGCCAGCCCGGCATGGCAGCCCACCAGCTCACCGCGTTCCGCCATGGTGCAACCGAGCAGGCGCTCGGCCTGCTGGTTGTGCTGGACCACCCGGCCGTCGCCCGACAGGACCAGGATGCCGTTGGGCAAGTCCTGGATCACCTTGGCATTGATGCGCGCCAGCTCGGCCGCCTCGCGCGACTTCTCGCTGGCGACGCGGGCGGCGCCGAGCGCGCCCTTGGCGAGGATATGCGAGATGCCGGCCACGGTGAAGAAGCCGATCGACAGCATGGCCGCGCGCAGGTAGCCGCCGGTGGCGTCGCCCTGGCCGAGCGCGCTCAGGCTCTGCTCCACCAGCATGGCCAGGCTGGCCAGGGCGGGCAGGAACAGCATGATGCGGGTCCGGGCATGCAGGCCGGCGGCGGCCATGGGCACGGTCAGGATGAGGCCCAGGCCGGTGTCGTTGCCGCCGCTGTAGTGCATGAAGACGGCGATCACCACGATATCGGCGGCCAGCTGCAACTGCAGCTGCTGGCCGAAGCCGAGCAGGGGCACGGTGGGCAGCAGGCGGAACAGCAGGGCCAGGGCGAAATAGACGATGCCCAGCAGGGCCAGGACGTCGACCGGGCCGGGGTAGAGCATGTGCAGGCGGTCCGAAAACACCGCCGAGGCGGTCAGGAACACCGCCATGAACATCCGGAAGGCGTTGAGCTGCCGGAGTGAGCGCCAGAAACTCTCGGGATAGACAGTGGCGCCGGGCATGCTGCTCAGGGACTCAGCCGAGGTCGCGGCGGCGGTGTTCTTCGCAGCAGTAGATACGGCCCTGGCTCAAGAGCGCTTCCGAGCGCGGCAGGTTCACCCCGCATGCCTTGCAGCGCACCATGTCCTCCACCTCGGGGCGCCGCTTGGCGTCGAGGTCGCGCTTGGTCCGGCCCATGTGCTTGAACCAGAGCACCAGGGCGATGGTGACGGCGACGATGAACAGCAGCTTAGTCAACGTCGAGTCCCTGCTTGTGGGTTTCGTTGATGGTCATGAGCAGGCGCTGGAACGGAATGAAGCGGCCGTACTTCACCACCAGGGGCATGAACGGCAGATCCTCGCCGAAACCCCATTCGTACTGGCCGGCCACCATGTCGGCGTAGACCTTGCGGACCTGGGCATCGAGGTGCTCGATGAAGGGGCCGTACATCTCGGCGTTTTCCGGCTCATAGTCGAGGCCGGTGCGGAATTCGTCGATCTCGTAGACGGCCTGGTGCACCAGGTCGACGTATTCATCCACTGTCTTGGGGCGTTTCATGCGTGCTAAACCGAAAGTCTTGGAACAAGGCTCGAATTATGCGCGATCCCGGTCCGAAAAGCAGGCAGAATCCTGGCCAGTCCATGAACCTGCCTCCCCTCGTCCCCGGCACCCTGGTGTGCCGTTATCAGCGCTTCCTGGCCGACGTCCGCCTGGACGGCGGCGAGGCTGTCACCGCCCACTGCGCCAACACCGGCTCCATGCTGGGCCTCAAGGAACCCGGCTTCCGGGTCTGGCTGTCCCGGTCCGACAATCCCAAGCGCAAGCTGGCCTGGACCTGGGAACTGGTGGAGCCGGCCCCCGGCGTGCTCTGCGGCATCCACACCGGGCGCGCCAACGCCCTGGTCCTGGAGGCCCTGGAAGCGGGCCTGGTGCCGGAACTGGCCGGCTTCCGCCAGGTCCGCCGGGAACCCCCTCTGGGCGACGGCAGCCGCTCGGACCTGCGCCTGGACTATGACCACGGCGCCTGCCACGTGGAAGTGAAGAACGTCACCGCCGCCGCCCGGGACGGCATCGGTTTCTTTCCCGACGCGGTCAGCGTCCGGGCGGTGAAACACCTGCGCGAACTGGCCAGCCTGGTCGACCGGGGCGGGCGTGCCGCCGTGGTGTTCTGCGTCCAGCGCCCCGACGTGGCCCGGGTGCGACCCGCCCGCCACATCGACCCCGTTTTCGCCGCCGCCCTCGTCCGGGCCGCGGAACAGGGGGTGGAACTGTATGCCCTGGGCGCCCGGGTCGTACCCCAGGGCATCACCCTGGAGCGCAGGCTGGCCGTGGACCTGGCCTGAAGCGCACCGGCGCGGCAACGGCCTTCAGTCTTTTTGCCAGCGCCCGCAGAAATGGGTCTCCACGCCGAGACAGTAGGTCTCCACGTAGGCCGTGGGGACCGTGCCTTTCTTGCCGCAGCGCGAGTTGTATTGATCCTTCTTGGCCTCCGCCCGTTCAAGGTTCCGGTTGTAGTTATCCACCATCTCGTTGTAACTATTTTGACGGTCGTAGAAGGGGGCGGTGGAAATATTGAGACCGTTGGCATGCGCCGCTTCGATCATGGCCTTTGCCGTCATCATGCTGGAGTGGGCGTCATCCAGACGGCCCTCCTCGGCGTCCAGATCCCGGGCCATCTGGTCCACTTGCCGGCTCATGCGGACGCAGGACTGGAACTCGTCTCGGCTGAAGGATGAGTTGCGCTCCGCCTCCTCCTGCGCATACTGCCTGGCGGCCCGCTCCGCCCTGAGTCGGTCCTCCACCAACGCCTGCAACTCGGGATTCGGGTGCCGTGCGTCATCGATGTGGGACAGGTCGAAGAGCCTGTAGATTGCGCCTTCCCAGGGACGGCTTGTGAAATCGAATTCGGGCTGCTTCACATGCATTTCGACTTCGCCGCACTGCATCATTTGCTTGTCGAATCCCTTGGCTTCGTAGCACTCCACTCTCCAGTTGTCCCGGATCAGCTTGAAGCTGTTCAGGAAGCGCTCGCCCTTGTTCAGGTCGGCCCACTTCACCACGATCTTGATGTTGCCGGCCGAGCGCCGCAGGATGCCCTCGATCTCCTCCTCGCCGTAACCGCCGGCGAATCCGGTGATCGTGTCCTCATACCCCCCCTCGAACAGGACACCTTCGAACACGATATCGCCCCCCAGGACGGTCTTGGTGAAGGTGACGCGCGCACTGCGGATATCCCCTCCGGGATAGAACTCGGCATCCAGAATCTTCTTGTCGAAGCGCCGGTATGAGGGGCTGGTGACGACGCGCCGGGCCTCCTTGTAGAGATTGTCCTCTTGGTAATTGCCTTTATCCACCACGTGCATGTAGACCTGGCCGGTCTTGACGTCGAAGTGGTCCTTGATCGATTCCCCCAGGCCCTTCTTCCACCCTGCCTGGAAGTTGCCCTTATGGCGTATTTCCTTGAATTTCCGGCCCTCCTTGTCGAAGAAATCCCGGCTGCGGCTACCTGCCCCCTCCAGCCGGCCGGCCTTGAAGACGCCGGCATCCGTCGTGACCCGGTTGCCGATGAAGCCTTCCTTTTCATCCATGTAACGCGCTTCGTAGCGGAGCGTGCCCTTGCCTTCGAGGTCCGCGCCTGGCGTGCACTTGCCCTCCCAGCTGGCGCTGGTGACCTGGTATTCCGGATAGGTGTAGAAGATGCAGCCGTCCTTGGTCGTCACCGCCTTGGTGATGTCGTAGTCGCGGGCCTGGGCCGTTCCCAGGGTCAGTCCGCAGGCAAGCAGCAGGCCGGTTTTCCAGAGCATGTTCATGGTCTTCTTGTCGGTTGTTCGTGAATCGTGACGAATATCGTCGCCATCAGGGGAATCGTCGCCGCAGCGCCTCCAATACCCGTCCGATGCCCAGGCCGCAGCCGTCGCCGTCGGCCGTCCAATGCGGCCTCAGGGTCAGGACCGGGATGCCGCCGTCGGGCAGCGGCGGCTCCAGCAGGACCGGGAAGGCCAGGTAGCGGGCCGAATGGGACGAAATGACGGCCCCACCCGTGAGAATCCGGCCATCCAGTTCCAGGCGGAAGCAATGCTCGCGGAGCATATCAGGCTTGCCGCCGTTTGCTTCCCCCGCGTTCAGGGCGGCCCCGCCCCCCTCCCACTCCAGCCGCACGGGGCGGGTGACCCGGTGCCAGGGCTGGCCTTCGGTCCGGGCGAAGAAGAACAATTCGCAGCCGCTCAGGATGCCGGGACGCGGGGGATCGGCCAGGTAGAGCGCCAACCCCGGCGTGGCCTGGGCATGGACCAGGCCGGACGCCAGGCAGGCCAGCCACCAGGCGGCCAGGCGCCTCATCGGCCGTCCTCCGGCGGCAAGGCGCGGGCACGGCGCAGGCAGGCCGCGAAGGTGGCGCTGCCGTAGCCATCCGGGTCGGCCTCCTCGGCACAAAACCCGTCCCGGGCGGATTCGATCCCGGCGACCACGGCCGCCAGCCAGTCCGCCACCCGGGCATCGGGCGCGCAGGGCACCCCATCCACCGCCGTCTCGACGGCCTGGACCGCAAGCAGGACCCAGCGGCCGCTGTCGCCCCAGTAGCCCGGATCGGCCAACCGCCGCCGGGCGTCCTCCAACTCGGGCTGGAGCAGGTAGTCCTTGAACTGTCGGATGGCGGCAGGAGGGCTCATGGCCGTTTCCCGATCTCGAAGCTGCCCACCAGCACGTCGTCCTTGGCCTCGGCCAGGCGCAGGACGATGTCCTCGTCCTTCTGGCCTGGGCGGCCGAAGCCGGTGGTCAGCCGCAGCATCACCGTGGTGTAGGGCGACAGCACCTGCTGGCGCTGGCCGTAGAACTGCACCCGCACCTCGTAGCGGCCCGGCCTGGCCGTCTTCAGGCTGAAGGCTTCCGGGCCGTAGCCGGCGGTGAAATCCCGCGACAGCCGGCCGCCCTGGTAGCTCTGCGGCTGGCCGTAATAGGTCTTCTCGCCGTTGGGGTCGATCACCCAGAGGTCCATGTCGGTGTTGTCGCTGTCCCAGGCCAGGACCGCCCGCAGGTCCAGGGGCAGGTTGCGCAACAGGCGGCGGTCGACGGCGCCGGTGTCGAGGCCGGGGTTGCGGGCGACCAGGGCATTGAGTTCCGCCAGGGCGATCAGGTCGATGTCGGCGAAGCGCTCGTCCCAGGGCCGGGAGACGGTCTCCCAGAGCGCATCCAGGGCGGCCCTGGGCTGTCCGACGGCCGCCAGCGCCAGGCCCAGGTCGCGCCAGGACTGGGGCTCCTCCGGCGCCAGGTCGCGCACCCGCTGGAGCAGCGGCAGGGCCAGCCGAGTTTCCCCGGCCTGGTTCAGGCGATAGGCCAGGATGCGCAGGATGTGGCGGTTTTCCAGGTCCATCTCGGCCAGGTTGGAGAGGATGCGCACGGCCAGTTCGGCCTGGCCCTTTTCGAAGAAGACGTCGGCCGCGTCCAGGAAGAAGGCGGTGCTGTCCAGGTGGCCGGGCCGCTCGTCCAGGTAGACGGCGTAGCGCCGGTCATCGTCCGCTTCGCGCAGGCGCCGGGCATAGGCGGCATCGGGCTGCCATTTCCGCAACTGGATGCTGGCGCTGCCCTCGGCGCCAGCGAGCACTTTCGCAGTGAGAGCGCCGCCTTTACGCGACTGGCTCCTTCAGCTTGCCGATCTCGGCG
>JAAXVP010000132.1 GCA_013335435.1 Thiobacillus sp.
CGCTGCTGCAAAGCTACCAGGACATGCAGAGCGACAACGCCCGCCTGCAAGCCTTGCTGAACCTGACCCCGCCCGCCGCTACCGAGCCGGTCGCCGCGCGCATCACCCGCACCCTGCCCGACCCGTGCGCACGCAAGCTGGTGGTCGACCGCGGCCAGGCCGACGGCGTCGAGGCCGGCCGCCCGGCGGTGGACCTGGCCGGACTGGTCGGCCAGGTCACCGAGGTCTACGCGAACAGCAGCGTGATCACCCTGCTCACCTCCAAGGCCCAGGCGGCGCCGGTGCAGAACCAGCGCAACGGCCTGCGCCTGATCGTCTCCGGCATCGGCTCCGACAACCTGCTCGAGGTGCGCTTCCTGGACATGCACGCCGACCTCAAGGCCGGCGACATCCTGACCACTTCGGGCATCGACGGCGTCTATCCGCCCGGCATCCAGGTCGCCCGCGTGCTCAAGGTCGAACAGCCCCGCCAGTCGCCGTTCGCGCGGGCGGTCTGCCAGCCGATCGGCAATATCGGCCAGCACCGCTACGTGCTGATCCTCAAGGCCAGCCAGAATGCCCCTCAGCACTGAGAAACCACTCGTCCCCCAGGGCCCGCAACTGATCGCGCCCGCCTCGCGCCGGCTGGTCTACGGCAGCCTGCTCCTGGCCTACCTGGCCACCCTGCTGCCGTGGCCGCCGGGCATCCTCTGGCTGGTGCCCGACTTCACCCTGGTGCTGCTGTTCTACTGGATCATCCACGCCCCGCACCTGGCCGGGCTCGGCCTGGCCATGGCGCTCGGCCTGCTGGTCGACGTCACCCTGGGCACCCTGATCGGCCAGCATGCCCTGGCCTACACGGTGGCCGCCTTCCTGGTCATCCACGTGCGCCGGCGCCTGGAAAACTTCGAGGTGTCCGGTCGCGCCCTGCAACTGGCGCCGATCTTCCTCGGCCAGCAGGCGCTGGTCCTCATCGCCGGCCTCGCCTTCGGCCTGCCCGACGCCGACTGGCGCTACCTGGCGACGGGCCTGACCGCGGTGCTGTTCTGGCTGCCGGTCGCGCACCTGCTCGATCGCCTGACCGGTTGGACCAACGAGATGCGCATCGAACCGGCCGGCCGCTAGCCGGCCCAGGACGCCCAGTTGAAGCTGCTCAACACCTACGAGGACTTCCAGCGCTTCTACAACCGCGTGCGCATCGCCGCGGCCGGCGCCGGCCTGCTGTTCCTGGTCCTGCTCGGCCGCTTCGTCTGGCTGCAGGCGATCCAGTACGACCGCTACCACGCCCTGGCCGAGAGCAACCGCATCGCCCTGGTCCCGGCGGTGCCGGCCCGGGGCGCGATCTACGACCGCAGCGGCGCCATCCTGGCGCACAACTTCTCCGCCCACACCCTGGAAATCACCCCATCCAAGACCGGTGGCCTGGAGGATACCCTCGACCGCCTGTCCGCCATCGTCCAGATCGACGCCGCCGACCGCAAGCGCTTCAAGCGCCTGCTCGCCGAGAGCAAGAACTTCGAGAGCATCCCGATCCGCAACAAGCTGACCGAAGAGGAAGAGGCCCGCTTCGCGGTCAACCGCTTCCGCTTCCCGGGCGTCGATGTGCGTGCCCGGCTGTTCCGGCAATATCCCTTCGGCGATTCCTTCGCCCACGTGGTCGGCTACATCGGCCGGGTCAACGACAAGGACCTGGACAACCTGCGCAACAACGGCCAGGAGGCGAACTACCGGGGCACCGACCACATCGGCAAGTTGGGCATCGAGCGCAGCTACGAGCCCTGGCTGCACGGCCGCACCGGCATCGAGAAGGTCGAGGTCGACGCCTCCGGCAAAGCGGTGCGCCTGCTTTCGCGCACGCCGCCGCAATCGGGCAGCAACATCCACCTGTACCTGGACGCCAAGCTGCAACAGGTCGCGGAAACCTCGTTCGGCGAATTGCGCGGCGCCCTGGTGGCGATCGACCCGCGCAACGGCGGCGTCCTCGCCCTGGTCTCGAAGCCCGGCTTCGACCCCAACCTGTTCATCGACGGCATCGACCCGGCCTCCTGGAAGGAACTCAACGACAGCCTGGACCGGCCGCTCATCAACCGCGCCCTGCGCGGCATCTACCCGCCCGGCTCGACCCTGAAGCCGTTCATGGCCCTGGCCGGCCTGGAGTCGGGCGTGCGCAAGGCCTCCGACACCATCAGCGATCCCGGCTACTACTCCCTGCCCGGCAGCAGCCACCGCTACCGGGACTGGAAGCAGGGCGGCCACGGCACGGTCGACCTGCAGAAGTCCATCGTCATCTCCTGCGACACCTACTACTACCAGCTGGCGCACCAGATGGGCATCCAGCGCATGCACGACTTCCTCGACCAGTTCGGCTTCGGGCACAAGACCGAGATCGACCTCGACGGCGAACTGGCCGGCGTGCTGCCTGACCCGGCCTGGAAGCAGAAACGCTTCAAACAGATCTGGTGGCCGGGCGAGACGGTCATCGCCGGCATCGGCCAGGGCTACAACCTGACCACGCCGATGCAGCTGGCGGTCGCCACCATGGCCATCGCCAACGACGGCACGGTCTACAAGCCGCGCCTGATCCGGGCCTGGTCCGACCCCGCCGACGGCCGCCTGCATTACGCCGCCTCCGAGGTGATGCGCAAGGTCGACCTGAAACCCGAGCACCTGCGCATCGTCAAGGAAGCCATGGCGATGGTCACCCAGCCCGGCGGTACCGCCTCCAGCGCCTTTGCCGGCGCGCCCTACCTGGCCGCCGGCAAGACCGGCACCGCCCAGGTGATCGGCATCAAGCAGAACGAACGCTACAGCGAGTCCCGTACCGCCCTGCGCAACCGCGACCACGCCTTGTTCATCGCCTTCGCGCCGGTCGAGGCGCCCAAGATCGTGGTCGCCGTGATGGTCGAGAACGGCGGCCACGGCGGCAGCACGGCAGCGCCCATCGCCCGCGAGGTCATGGACTACTGGTTGCTCGGCAAGCTGCCGCAACAGCCGGCCGCCATCGCCGAGCCGGGCGCCGAGGAGGAACTCGAAGACAGCCTGCCGGCCGATGCCGCCAACCTGCCGATCGCCAACGCCCTGCGCGAGGAGGCCCAGAGAAATGATCGTTAAATACTGGCTGCGCCGCCTGGTCGGCCACCTCGACCCGCCCCTGGTCAGCCTGCTCTTCCTGCTCCTGGCGGTCAGCAGCCTGCTCGTCTACAGCGCCTCCGGCGGCAGCACCGACCGGCTGCTCAGCCATTTCGCCAACATGGGCGTGGCACTCACCGCCATGCTGATCATGTCCTTGGTGCCACCGCAGCGGCTGATGCAGTTCGCCCTGCCCATCTACGTCCTCGGCATCGCCCTGCTGCTCGGGGTGGCCGTGGCCGGCGACGTGGTCAACGGTGCCCGGCGCTGGCTCAACCTGGGCATCACCCGCATCCAGCCTTCCGAACTGATGCGCCTGGGCGTGCCGATGATGCTCGCCTGGTACCTGCACAGCCGCCAGGAAACCCTGGCCTGGCGCGACTTCGTCGCCGCCGCCGTGCTGCTCCTGATCCCGCTCGGCTTCATCGCCAAGCAGCCCGACCTGGGCACCACGCTGCTGATCGCCGCCTCCGGTTTCTACGTCCTGTTCCTGGGCGGCCTGTCCTGGCGGGTGATCATCGCCGGCCTGGCCGGCCTCGGCGCCTTCATCCCCATCGCCTGGGAGTTCCTCCTGCACGACTACCAGCGCCAGCGCGTCCTGACCCTGGTCGACCCCTCCGCCGACGCCCTCGGCAGCGGCTACCACATCATCCAGTCCACCATCGCGGTCGGCTCCGGCGGCCTGGCCGGCAAGGGCCTGATGAACGGCACCCAGACCCATCTCGATTTCCTGCCCGAAAGCAGCACCGACTTCATCTTCGCGGTCTACTCCGAGGAATTCGGCCTGCTCGGCAACGCGCTCCTGCTCCTGCTCTACTCGGCCATCATCTGGCGCGGCCTGCAACTGGCCATGAATGCCCCCTCGCTGTTCGGCCGCCTGCTCGCAGCCGCCATCGTGCTGACCTTCTTCACCTACGCCTTCGTCAACATGGGCATGGTCTCGGGCATCCTGCCGGTGGTCGGCGTGCCCCTGCCCCTGGTCAGCTACGGCGGCACCTCGATGGTGACAGTGCTGGTCGGCTTTGGTATCGTGATGAGCCTAGCCTCACATAAAAAGCTGGTCAAAACATGAAGTTGGTCGCAAAACTTATTGTGTTTTCGAGTTTTGGCGCCCTGTTGTCGGGCTGCGCCGTATTCGATCTCGGCGGCGACCGCGAGCCCGCCCGTACCAACCGCACGCCGACCACCGCCAAAGGTGGCTACT
Organism: Thiobacillus sp.; assembly: GCA_013335435.1. Lineage (GTDB taxonomy): Bacteria > Pseudomonadota > Gammaproteobacteria > Burkholderiales > Thiobacillaceae > Parasulfuritortus. The sequence goes on from JAAXVP010000132.1 coordinate 4,313, forward strand.
ATCTCGACGACGGCCCCGGCGCCAACCCGCCGGCCAACCTGGCCGACATTCCCGATGCCGTGCCCAGGGTGGAACCCCTGCTCAGCGGCGCCAGCAAGCCCTACAGCGTCATGGGCCGCGACTTCGTGCCGATGACCGACGCGCGCGGCTTCCGCCAGGAAGGCCAGGCCTCCTGGTACGGTCGCCGCTACCATGGCAAGCCGACCTCGTCCGGCGAGCCCTACGACATGTACGCCATGACCGCGGCGCATCCGACCCTGCCGATCCCGTGCTATGTCCGGGTCACCAACCGCAACAACGGCCGCAGCGTGGTGCTGCGCGTCAACGACCGCGGCCCCTTCCATTCCGACCGCATCATCGACCTGTCCTACACCGCCGCCTGGAAGCTGGACATCCTCAAGGGGGTGACCCCGGTGCTGGTCGAGGTGATCGACCCCACCGCGCCGGTAGCCGCCCCGGCTCCCGCCGTGGTCGCGACGCCGCTGCAACCGTTGCCCGCCGCGCCCGTCATGGCGGCCGGCGCCACCTATCTGCAGCTGGGCGCCTTCGGCAGCCAGGCCAGCGCCCAGGAGTTCGCCGAGCGGGTCATGCAGCGTCTGGCCGGCCTCCTGCCCGGCATCCAGCACCTGCGCACCGGCGAGCTGTTCAAGGTCCAGGCCGGCCCGTTCGCCAGCGTCGCCCTGGCCGACCAGGCCGCCGAGGCGGTGGCGCGGGAAATGGGCATCCAGCCGTTCAAGGTCACGCGCTGATTCCGGGCTCCGGGAACCCCATCCGGCCAAGGGGGTCATTCATGCGGTCGTATAATCCCATCTTGCAACGAACCCGGAGCACCCAAGCCGCATGAATGTATTCAAGATCCTGTTGCCGCTGATCCTGGCCTTCGCCGTATCCGCGCACGCCGCCCTGCCGGTCCCGCCGGCACCCCAGATCGCCGCCCGCGCCTGGCTGCTGATCGATACCCACAGCGGCCAGTCCCTGGCCGAACAGGCTCCCGACAGCCGCATCGAGCCAGCCTCGCTGACCAAGCTGATGACCGCCTATCTCAGCTTCACCGCCATCAAGGAAGGCCGCCTGAAACTGGACCAGACCCTGGCCGTGCCGGAAAAGGCCTGGAAGGCCGAAGGCTCGCGCATGTTCCTGGACCCGCGCATGCCGGCCAAGGTCGACGACCTGCTCAAGGGCATGATCGTGCAGTCCGGCAACGATGCCTGCATCACCCTGGCCGAGGGCATCGCCGGTTCCGAGGACGGCTTCGTCGCCATGATGAACCAGCAGGCCAAGCGCCTGGGCATGACCGGCAGCCATTTCATGAACGCCACCGGCCTGCCCGACCCCCAGCACTACACCACCGCGCGCGACCTCGCCCGCCTGGCCACGGCCGTGATCCGCGACTTCCCCGAGTTCTACAAGTATTACTCGATCAAGGAATACACCTACGGCGGTATCACCCAGCCGAACCGCAACCGCCTGCTCTGGATGGACCCGGCCGTCGACGGCGTCAAGACCGGCCACACCGAGAGCGCCGGCTATTGCCTGATCGCCTCGGCCAAGCGTGACGACCGCCGCCTGCTCTCGGTGGTGCTCGGCACCGATTCCGACAACGCCCGCGCCGCCGAGAGCCAGAAATTGCTCAACTACGGCTTCCAGTTCTACGAGACCGTGAAGCTGTACGGCGCCAACCAGGCGGTGACCAAGTTGCGTATCTACAAGGGTACTTCGGGCGAGGTCGAAGCCGGTTTCCCGCACGACTTCTTCGTCACCGTGCCGCGCGGCAGCGGCAAGCTCATCAAGGCCCAGGTCATCAGCAAGCAACCCATGCTGGCACCGGTTTCCAAGGGCCAGGCCGTGGCCACCCTGCGCCTGACCCTGGATGGCCGCCCCATGGGCGACTACGCCCTCACCGCCCTCTCGGGCGTCGGCGTATCCGGCCTGATCCGGCGCACCTGGGACAGCCTGATGCTGATGATGGAATAATGACCGACCTCGTCTACCTGAACGGCGACTACCTGCCGCTCGCCGACGCCAAAATCCCGGTCCTCGACCGCGGCTTCATCTTCGGCGACGGCGTCTATGAGGTGATCCCGGTCTACGACCGGCGGCCGTTCCGCCTGGCCCACCATCTGGAGCGCCTGCAACACAGCCTGGACGGCATCCGTTTGGCCAACCCGCACACCGCCGAGGCATGGCAGGCCCTGATCGCGCCCCTGGTCGAGCAGGCCGACTGGGAGGACCAGGGCATCTACCTGCAGGTGACGCGCGGTCCGGCGCCGCGCGACCACGCCTTCCCGAAGGAAGTCCGACCGACCGTGTTCGTCATGGTCATGCAACTGACTACGCCACCGGCCGCAGTGGTGGAAAACGGCGTCGCCGCCATCACCGCCATCGACAACCGCTGGCTGCGCTGCGACCTCAAGGCCACCTCGCTGCTCGCCAACGTCCTCCTGCGCCAGCTCTCGGTCGATGCCGGCTGCGCCGAAACCATCCTTCTGCGCGACGGCCTCCTCATGGAAGGCTCCGCCAGCAGCATCTTCGTGGTCAAGGACGGCGTCGTCCTGGCGCCGCCGCACAGCAACCTGGTCCTGCCCGGCATCACCTACGACGTCGTGGTGGAACTGGCGCAGCTGGAAGGCCTGCCCCTGGCGCTGCGCCCGGTCACGGAAGCGGAACTGCGCAGTGCCGACGAGATCTGGCTGACCTCGTCGACCAAGGAGATCACGGCGGTGACCCGCCTGGACGGCCATCCGGTCGGCAACGGCCGGCCCGGCCCGCTGTTCCGACGCCTGCATGCCGCCTACCAGGCCTACAAGCACCAAGTCATGCGAGGCCGTTCTACTCCCTCCCCCCTCGTGGGGGAGGGCACAACCCCCTCGCCCTCCCCCGCGAGCGGGGGAGGGCAGGGGTGGTGGGAGCCATGAGCCAAGAAACCCTGCTCGAATTCCCCTGCGACTTCCCGATCAAGGTCATGGGCGCGAGGTCCGACGACTTCGCCCAGACCGTGGTCGAGATCGTCCTCCGTCACGCCCCCGACTTCGCCGCCGAGACCATCGAGATGCGGGTATCCGGCTCAGGCAACTACCTCTCGGTCACCTGCACTGTGCGGGCCGAGTCGAAGGCCCAGTTGGACGCACTCTATCGCGAGCTGTCCGGCCATCCAGCCGTGAAGGTCGTGCTCTAAGGGTTGCTTGAAGTCGCACCCACCGGTGCTGCCATGCCCGACGGCAACCTGCGCACCTCGATATCGGGGTCAGACTCCGCCAGGACCGACTGGACAGCCTTGTTGTGCAGTGACTTCCGCTTCAGGGAGGCCCGTTATTCATCCGTGCCGGGCACGTCTTGGCCAGGCTCTCTTGCACTTGATCACAATATGCCCAATCGTTTTTTGTGGCGTGCGCTGTATTCACGGTTTAGCCGGATCTCACACTGCAATCGAAGGTCACCCGCGCCGGTTCCACCACCGGCTGATGCCTCGAACTCACACTGTGATGTGCGATACCGATGGAATTGCTCGGTGGCCGAACGAAAGTGCCTGAGTATCTTGCGCTTGACCTCAGCGTCGTCGTCCATATGAGCAATGCGCTTGCTCACTTCGGACTGCACCAGAACGACTTCTGCGGCAGTTGCCGTAGCCAATTTCATCAAACACGCCCGCTGCTCCGAATGTGAAGGGGAATCGGCACAATCCTCTGAACCGTGAGCGACGGAAGTAACGAGCATGAGAGCCATGAGCACATGTCGATTCATTTGTATGCCCAACGTAAAATTCAGCGGCGCCGCTTTTTGGTGTCCGCTGGAATGCCTGGTTGGGCGGATTCGCTACCAGTGGAGAGTTTGTAACGTCCAGTTTCAGCAGGCATCACGTAATGGCGTTTTCCAGTACGATCGACTTTCGCAAAACCACCGCTAGATTTTTCCGTTTTCCCTTTATTCGCACCTCCGCGGGTTTCATGGTTTTGAGAATCACAATTCGGACAAAGGAGTTGCAAATTCTTTGGCCGATTGTCCGTATTGACTCCATTCTTGTGATCCAAAATGGGCTTAAGGGGTTCGTCATTCCACAAGAGTGGTTCAGTATGAAATCGACACTTTTCGTTATCACATCGTTCAGGAAGCGGAGGGTTCTGTTCCTCTCTCCAGCGGTAGTAGTGTCTGCGGACAGTCCCGGAGGGTCTTCTGCTTCCATCGCGGTAGCAGAGCACATCTTCACTTGACAGTTTCAATGTTGATTTCCCCATCCCTATTTATTACTTCAACAGAGTCGGCGCCCAACCGTCTGAATTCACCGGCGCTGCGCGGCTTTATCGCGCAGCGTCCGGTGGAATGATGGGTTAGCGCTCATCTCTTCAGTATCTGAACGCGCCCTTGCAATTCGGGCAAATGAAGTCAATTTGCTCCAGGGTTGCGGTTACGGAATGCCTACAGGTTGGGCATGTTACGGTTTTTGTGGGCACGGACGGCTGGTTCTTGATCGAGTTCTTTGTGGTGCTCACTGAAACCGACGATGGCTTTGGATTCTTCGTTTGACGTGAGGCGGTTTTCAGTTGCGGTATCTCGGAGATGCTTGGTCTGCGAGTAGCTGAAATGCCTCGTTCTTTTAGGTGGGCAATGAGTGGGTCAAATCCGTTGTCCTTTGAAATAATGTGAAATGCCGCTGAAGGGAAACGCGCAGATAACTGCCCAATCCAAAAGGCAATGTGAAAATCCAATGCGTTCTTGCCGTTTCCAGAAATCTTTACGTATGTCGCATTTGGCCCCATTTGCTGGAGTGCAGACGCAATTTCAAATGACACTTTGGTTTGGCTGGCGCCAACAAATACGATGACGCTAAATTTCGCCTGTTCTACAGCCGACAGAGAGTCTGGCTGTACGTTTTCAAAGTCGATGAGTATGAAATTGGTGTTCAAGAGTGAGTCTTCCTCGTGATGGGCACTAACAGGCCGTTGAAAAACCCCGCCTGAGCTGGCGGGGTTTT
>JAAXVP010000133.1 GCA_013335435.1 Thiobacillus sp.
CGGAAGACCCGCGCCGCGCCGGTTACGGAGGGAAAGGTCAGCCGAACAGGCGCAGTACCGACTGTGCCGCCTGCGATGCCAGGCTGAGCGATGTGGTGCCCAACTGCTGGCGCGTTTGCAGCATCAGCATGTTGGCGCCTTCCTCGTTGGTGTCCGCCAGGGTCAGGTTGTCGGAGCCTTCGGCCAGGGTGTTGACCATGTCGGTAATGAAGCTTTGCCGGACCGATAGGATGGTCAGGTTGTTGGACAGGGTCGAGGATTCCTTCCGGAGCGTCGCCAACGCGGCGTTCAATGAGGTTTCGATGCCGTCGATGCCGGACGTGCTGGCAATGTCGCCTACCGTGATGCTGCCATAGCCCGAGACCGTACCGCCCGATATACCCAGGCCGCTGGCGGTGCCGTCGAAGCCGGACATGACCAGTTTGGTGGTCGAGGTCTCGTTGAAGTTGACCGTCAGGACGGTCGCCGAGGCCAGGAAGGTGATGCCGTTGTAGTTCGAATCCTGTTGCAGATTGTTGAGCTGGCGAATCATCTCGTTGTAGCCGCTGGCGACGCCGGACAACAGGGTGCCGCTGCTTTGCGTATTGCCGAGAGCGGTACGCGCCTGGCTCAACTGGCCGCGCAGGCCTTCGATCATCTTGGTGATCGCCGTTACCGACTTGTCGGCGGCCTTGACGGTCTGGATGGCCTCTCCAATGCTGTCTTTCAGGCCGTTCAGGAGGTTGGCCCGCTGGGTATGCTCGCGCGCGGCGAAAAAGTTGGCGGGGTTGTCGAGGGCACTGTTCACCCGTTTGCCCGTGGACAGACGTTCCTGCGTTTGTCCCATGAGCGTGGCGGTCTGTTGCAGGCTGACCAGATTCGAGCGCATTGCGCCGGTCAAGGACACGTCACCAATTGCCATTACGATTCTCCTTCGTTGAATGTCGAACCCGGCAAGACATTCTTGTCTTGCTTCCGTTGGGTAACTGCATGTGCGGCAACCCTTAAAGCACAAGCCGTGCCGGCTGCGGAAACGCCTTGTTTGGCGGCCGTGTCGGTGGGTATCGAGGAGTCTTTATGTCGATGCGTTCGGCATCTTGCGGGAATTTTCCAGGATGCGGAGGCATGGCCCCATGCCTAGAGCCCGTCAGGCGTTGAGACCCCACGGGTTGGTCCGGTCGTGCCGGGAAGGGGAATGCCGGCGAGCGCCTTGTGGCGCCCGGCCATGACTCGGTGGCTTAGCTGAGGCGCTCAGCCACTAGTGTGGTTAAGCGGCAATCCGGGCGGCAGCCGGCAAATATTGCCGAGCCGTCCGTGCGGGATCGGCGCTTCAGGAAGCCAGGAGCGCACGCACGGCGTGCGACTGGACGAGGGCCAGTTCCGTTTCCGCATGGCCGCCCAGGGCCGCCATGACGCTGGCATAGAGGCTTTCCCGCTGCCCGGTCAGATCGGTGTTGATCCGTTCCAGTTCGGTTTCCGCCTTGGCGATGGCCTGATCGCTAGATGCGCGTGGGTCAAGCACGGGGATATCCCAATTCAGGCGTTCCGGCGGGAACTGCACTTGCGCCCAAGCGCCAACGGCCTCGGGTTGGGGCGGAAAGGTGAGTGCCTCGACCTGTTTACGCAGGCTGCTGAATTCGTTCAGATAACGTATCCGTTCGTCGCTGTCGGTGGCGAAGGGGGGAAATTGCTTGGTGATGGCCTTGAGCTGCGTCTTCATGTCCTTTACGAGTTCCAGGGCATGTTCGAACGTGGTATCAGCAGTTCGGGCACGGTTGCCAAGCTCAATCGCGGCATCGCGTTCCGATTGCAGCCGTGATGTAGGGCTGATGTTCAGGTTTACATCGCTGCCAATTGTTCCGGACGTGCGTACGACAACCGAACCCGATCCGGCTGCGGCCGGCAGGTTGGATGGCGCCGACAACACTTGCGGAGCGAGCGGCGTGATTGTTTGTATCGTGGACATGGCTGCCTCCCGTATGGCGAAACGGGCGAGGCCCTCTGCGGTGCCTCGCCCTATTCCGTTTTGATACGGAACTCCTGTAGCCGGTTACCCGGTTAGAAGAGCCTGAGTACCGATTGCGCCGCTTGCGAGGCCAGGCTCAGTGCCGTCGTGCCGAGAGACTGCCTGGTTTGCAGCATCAGCATGTTGGCACCTTCTTCGTTGGTGTCTGCCAGCGTCAGGTTGTCGGCGCCTTCCGTCAGGGTGTTGACCATGTCCGAGATGAAGCTCTGGCGAACCGTCAGGATGGTCAGGTTGTTGGACAGCGAGCCGGATTCCTTGCGCAGGGTGGCCAGGGCGGCGTTCAGGCTGCTCTCGATCAGATCGATGCCGGAGGTGGTGCCGATGTCGGCGGAAGCCAAGGTGCCGGTACCGGAGGCCGAACCGCCGGAAATGCCCAGACCGCTGGCGGAACCGTCGAAACCGGACATGACCAGCTTGGTGGTCGAGGTTTCGTTGAAGTTCACCGTCAGGACGGTGGCGGAGGCCAGGAAGGTCAGACCGTTGTAGGTGGAGTCGGTCACCAGGTTGTTGACCTGGTTGATCAGCTCGTTGTAGCCGCTGGCGACGCCGTCAAGCAGGGTGCCGCTGGCATTGACATCGCCCAGGGCGGTACGCGCTTGCGACAGTTGGCCGCGCAGACCTTCGATCAGCTTGGTGATGGCGGTCACCGCCTTGTCGGCGGCTTTGACCGTCTGGACGGCTTCACCGATGCTGTCCTTGAGGCCGTTCAGCAGGTTGGCGCGCTGGGTGTGTTCGCGCGCGGCGAAGAAGTTGGCGGGGTTGTCCAGGGCGCTGTTGACTTTCTTGCCGGTGGACAGGCGTTCTTGGGTTTGGCCCATCAACTGGGCGGTTTGCTGCAGGCTGACCAGGTTGGAGCGCATTGCGCCAGTCAGGGAGACGTCGCCGATTGCCATGATAAAACTCCTATTCTAGGTTGAGCGCGGGAGAGGATTCTCCTTCCCGTCAACTGCATCGGATTCGATGCGGTCAGCCATATAATCGGCCTCGGCCGGAAAAACTTTAGGGCTTTTTTTGAAAATTCGTCATGCTGCCGACTTCGCCGGTCCTGGGTCGTTCTGGGGATAGCGGCATGCATGCAGGTTGAAACGAAAAACATGGAATTCAGCATTTCCCTGCAGGATCTGTTGATCGCGCTGGTTCTGGCGACGGTCATCTATCTATTGGAGTCGGCGCTTTTTTCCCGGCGCCGGCGCAAGTCTGCCGGCACCGATGGAATCGAGACCGTCAAGGCGCAAATGGCCAACCTGAGCCAGCGCCTTGACGCCCTCGAAGCCAGGCTTGGCGATGGTGAGGCGGACGCTGCCGAGGTCAGCCACGCCGCCTACGACTACGCCGTGCAATATGCCCGCCAGGGCATGATCGCGCCGGAAATCGCCGCCCGCTGCGGCATTTCCCGTGACGAGGCGGCCCTGATCGTGGCCATGCACCGCAAGGGAACTGAAGCCTAAGTCATTGACCTGCCTCAAGCTTGGCGTCGATATGCCGATATAGCGGCATGCCCATACCATGCCGGAGGTACCTGCATGACCTTGTTCGATAGCCCCGGTTCGGCGCCGCAAGACGGCTCCTGACCTGCCTGATCCTTGCCATGAACATCGGCGCATTGCCGGAACTCATCCTGTCCTGGTTCAAGAGCCAGGGCGCGGATCAGTTGCAGGCCGGCAAGGATCTGGCACTCAGCCAACTCAAGCCGGGTACCCAATACGAGGGCAAGGTGCTTGACAGCCTGCCGAACGGTCGTAACCTGGTCCAGGTCGGCAATCAGGCCATGGACATGGCCTTGCCGCAACAAGCCCGGGCGGGCGATGTGGTACGGTTGACCTTCCTGAACGCGGCGCCCAGGCCGACCTTCATCCTGAATTCCGCGCCGGTTGCGAACGCGCAGCCGGTCAACGTCAGTTCCGCGGCCCAGCAGATCAACGCCCTGGTTCGTTATGTCCCGGTCACCGCTTCGGCACCCGTGCCGCGTGCATCGGCCACGGTCAGTGTCTCGGCCCAGGCGGTCGTCCGGACGGCGGCCAGAGTGCCGACGGCGGTCGCATCGCAACCGGGTCAGGCCAGCGTTGCACAGTCTGCCGTTGCTCAGCTCGCCCCCGGCCAAGTACCCGGCGCATCGGCTGCGCCTGGCCCGGCGCCGGCTGCGCAGGCACTTCCCCCCCAGGCGGCTGCCGCATCGCCGTCCGGTGCCCAGGTCGCTGTCGCATCCCAGGCCGCTGCCATGTCCGGACGTCCCATCGTCGCCAATCCGGCCGTCCTGCTCGCGCCCGCGCCGGTGACCAGCGGGCCGATCAGTGCCCTGCCGGGGCCGGCCATCCCGGCCATGACCCTGGCCGGCGAGGCGGTCGACGGCATGCGTGCCGCGCTCGGCTCGCAATCGTCCCTGGTCACGGCACAGGGCGTGGTGGCCGAGAAGCCGGCCATGTCGTACGTCCTGCCCATGCGCCTGCAACAGACCGTCAAGGAAAGCGGGCTGTTCTACGAGTCCCATCTCGGCAAGTGGGTACGCGGCGAGATGGCTTTGGAGAGCATCCAGCGCGAGCCGCAGGCGCGCTTGTCGCAGATGCCCGGTCCGCGTCTCGATCTGCCCGACCTGGAGGGCATGCCGGAACAGGCTGCCCGCCTGGCCAGCCGGCAATTGCACATGCTCGAAGGCGGGCCTTTCCTCTGGCAGGGCCAGGTCTGGCCGGGCCAGGTGGCGGAATGGCAGGTTCAGGAGCGCGAACGCGAGCGGGCCGAGGACGAGGCCGCCGGCCAGAAGTGGCATTCGCAGTTGCGCCTGAGCCTGCCCAGGCTGGGTGAGATCGCCGCCGAGCTGGATGTTGGCGCCCTCGGCCTGCGCATCCGGTTGCGTCCGGGCGCACCCGAGACCCTGGCGGAGATCAATGCGGCCATGCCGGAGCTGGTCCAGCGCCTGCGAGCGGCCGAGCTGAACCTGTCGAGTGTCCTGGCGGAGTTGGCCGATGCCGGTGAATGAATACCGCCAGCACGCCGTCGCCCTCAGCTATACGTCCGAGGATGGCGCCCCGCGGGTGGTCGCCAAGGGCAGCGGTCATCTGGCCGAGGAGATCATCGCCCGGGCCCGGGAGGCGGGCGTGTTCGTGCACGAGTCGCCGGAACTGGTGGCCCTGCTCATGCAGGTGAACCTGGACGACCGCATCCCGCCCGCCCTGTATATCGCCGTGGCCGAACTGCTGGCCTGGCTGTATCGCCTCGAGCAGGGCATTGCGGGTGGCCTGGAGCCCGAACCGCCCGCGCGGCCCGAGGCCTAGCCCAGCGCCGCGATCAGCTCCCGTTCGATGGCCAGGCGTGCGTCCGGCTGAGCGAGGCGGTCTCCGGATACCACGAACACGTCCTCGACGCGCTGCCCCAGGGTGTTGATGCGGGCGTTCCTGACCGTCGCATGGTGGTGGCCGAGCAGCCGGGCGATGTCGTAGAGCAGGCCTGGACGGTCGCCTGCGCTGACGGTGAGCAGCCAGGTGTTGGCATCCACCCCGGCGGTGAGCATGGCCTCGGGTTGGAGCGGGAAGGCCTTCAACTGACGCGGCAGGCGGCCGGGCGCGATGTCGGCAAGCGGCGCCCGTTTACGCAGGCTCTCGGTCAATTCGAACTCGATGTAGCTGAGGATGTCGCGGTAGGCCACCCGGCTCTGTTCGTCCATGACCAGGAAGGTGTCCATGGCGTGGCCGTCGCGGGTGGTGTGGATGCGCGCCTGCAGGATCGAGTAGCGCATGCCGGCGAAGAAGGCGCAGATGCGCGCGAACAGGGCCTCTTCGTCGGGGGCGTGGACCAGCACCTCGACCCCCTCGCCGATCGGGGCCAGGCGGGCGCGCACGATGATCTCCTGGCGGCCCAGCAGCGGCAGCAGGCGGCGCGTGTGCCAGGCGATCTCCTGGGCCTCGTGGCGCAGGAAATAGACGTCGTCGAGCTGCTGCCAGAGCTTCTTCTCGGCGCCGTCGGAGTAGCCGTACAGACGCATGGTCGCGAGGGCTTCTTCCTTGCGGGTCTCGACCCGGTCGGTATGCGGGGCCTGGCCTTCCAGGCGGCGCCGGCTGGCCAGGTAAAGCTCGCGCAACAACTTGTCCTTCCAGGAGTTCCAGATCGCCGGGTTGGTGCCCCGGATATCGGCCACGGTGAGCAGGAACAGCGCGGTCAGGCGCTCCAGGTCGCCACACTGGTGGGCGAATTCGGCGATTACCTCGGGGTCGGCGAGGTCCTGTTTTTGTGCCGTCGAGGACAGGCTCAGATGCTGGCCGACCAACCAGGCCACTTCGTCCGCCTCGGCCTTGCCGAGGCCGTGGGCGCGGCAGAAACGGCGCGCGTCGGCCATGCCCAGGCTGGAGTGGTCGCCGCCCCGGCCTTTGGCGATATCGTGGAACAGGGCCGCCAGGTAGAGGCGGTCCGGGTGCCGGAATTCGCTCATCACCCGGTGTGCGAACGGCAGTTCGTGGGCATATTCCGGCATCGCCATGCGGCGCAGGTTGCGCAGCACCATGAGGGTGTGCTCGTCGACCGGGTGGATATGGTAGAGGTCGTGCTGCATCTGCCCGGTGATGCGGCCGAAGGCGGGCAGGTAGCGGCCCAGGATGCCCAGGCGGTGCATCAGGCGCAGGGCCAGGGTGAGACCGCGTGCCTGCCGGAACAGGGCGATGAAGCGTTCGCGGTTGCCCGGGTCGCGCCGGAAGGCGGCGTCGACGCGGTCACGCGCGCGCCAAAGGGCGCGCAGGGTGGCCGGCGTGAAACCGCTCAGATTGGCATGCTGTTGCAGGACCAGGAAGGTTTCCAGGATGGCGGACGGCCGCCGGGCATAGAGATCGGCATCGACGAGGTCGAGGCGGTTGTCGCGTACCGCGAAATCCGCATGGCCGGCGATGGGCAGGCAGACATTGGTCGGACGCAGGCGTTCGCGTACGCAGCCGAGCACGAATTCGTTCACCAGGGAGAGTTCGTGGGCGGCCTGGAAGTAGCGCTGCATCAGCCGTTCCGAGGCGCGGTGGCTGCCGTGGGCGCGATAGCCCATCTCGCCGGCCAGGCGTTCCTGGAATTCGAACAGCAGGCGATCCTCGCGCCGGTTCGCGGCCAGGTGGATGCGGATGCGCAGGTGGCTGATGAAGGTCAGGCGGCTGCCGATCAGCCGGGCCTCTTCGGCGCTCATCAGGCCGGCCCGGGCCAGGCCGCGGAAATCGGCCGGCAGGCCGGCCGCCCGGCTGACCCAGCCGGCGGTCTGGACGTCGCGCAGGCCGCCCGGGCTCTCCTTCAGGTTCGGTTCCAGGAGCAGGGCGCGGTCGGCGAAGCGGCCGTGGCGGTTGCGCTGCTCCAGGCGCTTGGCCTCGAAGAAGGCGTAGGGGTCGAGGTGGGCCTCGAAATCCTTGCGGTAGCGGGCGTACAGCCCGCGGTCGCCGGCCAGGAGGCGCGATTCCAGCAGGTTGGTCTGGATGGTGATGTCGCCGGCCGCCTCGGTCAGGCATTCCGACAGCCGGCGTACGCTGTGGCCGACGTGCAGGCCGAGATCCCAGAGCAGGCCGATCAGGGGTTCGAAACGGGCCTCGTCCTCGACCGGCAGGTCGTCATCGAGCAGGATCAGGAGGTCGACGTCGGAATGCGGGTATAGCTCGTCGCGGCCATAGCCGCCGACCGCGACCAGGGCGGTGTTGGCCGGCAGGTCATGGGCGCGCCAGACCTCCTGGAGGAGCCGGTCGGCGGCGCGCGACAGGCCGCGCAGCAGCGATGTCGCCCGTCGGCGCTCGAGGTAGTGCTGGATCAGCCGCTTGCGTTCGCCGGCATGCTGCTGTCGCCATTGCGCGACGACGGCGAAGTCGACCATGCGGTCAGGCCGGCCGGATGAACGCCGGCGGCGGCGGCGAGCCGGCCGACACGGTGAGCACCTCGTAGCCGGTCTCGGTGACCAGGACGGTATGCTCGTACTGCGCCGACAGGGAATGGTCCTTGGTCACCACGGTCCAGCCGTCGCCGAGCATGCGGATGTCCTTGCGGCCGGCGTTGATCATCGGCTCGATGGTGAAGATCATGCCCGGCACCAGCTTCTCGCCGGTGCCAGCCTTGCCGTAATGCAGCACCTGCGGATCCTCGTGGAATTTGGCGCCGATGCCGTGGCCGCAGAACTCGCGCACCACCGAGTAGCCGTTCGCCTCGGCATATTGCTGGATGGCCTGGCCGATATCGCCGAAATGGCCGCCGGGGCGGACCACGTCGATGCCCTTCCACATGCATTCGTAGGTGATCTCGTTCAGTCGTTTCGCCTGGATGGTGGCTTCGCCGACCGCGTACATGCGCGAGGTGTCGCCGTGCCAGCCGTCCTTGATGGTGGTGATGTCGAGATTGACGATGTCGCCGGACTTGAGCTTCTTGTCGCCTGGAACGCCGTGGCAGACCTGATGATTAACGGAAGTGCAGATCGACTTCGGGTAGGGCTTGTGGCCGTGCGGGGCGTAGTTCAGCGGGGCCGGGATGCAGCCCTGGACGTCGACCATGTAGTCGTGGCAGAGCTTGTCCAGTTCGCCGGTGGTGACGCCGGGCTGGACGAAGGGGGTGATGTAGTCGAGGACCTCGGCGGCGAGTCGGCAGGCGACCCGCATCTTGGCGATTTCCTCGGCCGATTTGATGGTGATGGACATGGCGAAGACTTAAATAACAGGTCGGGGCAGGTTAGTAAGGGGATGCCGAAAAGTAAAGCGCGGACTAACATCGGAGCATCATCACCGTATTTTCAAAACCTTATGGCTGTCGGGGCGATAGGCGGTTCCGCCAATGCGTATGCGCTGCAAGCCGTCCGGTCCGCGGCGGGGCAGGCCCAGCTTACGCCCGAGCAGCAGCAACAGGTCCAGCAACTCAAGGCGATCGACCAGAAGGTGCGCGCCCACGAAGCCGCCCACATGTCGGCCGGCGCCGGCCTGACCAGCGGCGCCAGCTACCAGTACACGCGCGGACCGGACGGCAAGCAGTACGCCGTGGCGGGCGAGGTGAAGATCGACGTCTCGCCGGGCCAGACGCCAAGCCAGACCCTCGACAAGGCCAAGCGCATCCAGGCCGCCGCCCTGGCGCCGGCCGATCCGTCATCACAAGACCGCGCGGTGGCTGCCCAGGCGGCGCAGATGGCGATGCAGGCGCAACAGGAAATGCACCGGGCGAAGCAGGGGGAAGGCAACGGCCAGGACGCGAACGCAGCCATCGCGGCCTATGTCGATCAGGAGCCGCGGCCGGAGCCGAGCTTGAGCCTGTTTGCTTGACGGCGTTCCCCCCACCCCAGCCCTCC
>JAAXVP010000412.1 GCA_013335435.1 Thiobacillus sp.
TCAAGAATTCGCTCCTGGATTTGGAACACCAATGGCGTCAAGATACTTCTCAACCAAATGGGTTAAGAAACACAATTTGATGCAGACAGATGAAGAGCAGGAAGAGATGATGAAAGATATTGAAGCAGATGAAAAAGAGGCTCAAAAGTTTATGCCATCCCCAGAAGAGATGATACAACAACAGGCACAACAACCTGTTCAACAGAATTCAAACCAAACACAACAACCACAATGCAGTCATCCCCTAATCCCGCCCCCCTGAAAAACAGCGAGGACATGATGAACACGACCGACACCTCCCTCCCGCGCATGAACCGGCGCGTCGTCCTGGCCGCCGCCCTGTCCGGCCTTCTGCTGACCGGCGGTGGCATTGCCGCCTACTCGGCCCGCGCCGCCGTGCCTGCCGCTGCCGCAGCCCCCCAGGCCGCCCAGGTGGACACCGCCGAGGTCGTCCATCGCCCCATCACCGACTGGCAGGACTTCTCCGGCCGCCTCGAGGCCGTCGATAGGGTCGAGATCCGCCCCCAGGTATCGGGCATCCTGACCCAGGTGCATTTCCAGGACGGCAGTACCGTCAGCAAGGGCGAGGTACTGTTCACCATTGATCCGCGCCCCTTTGCTGCCGAAGTGGCGCGGGCCGAAGCCCAGCTCGCCGCTGCCGAAGCACGGGTTGCCTACACCGCCTCCGACCTGGCCCGGGCCGAACGCCTGATCGCCGACAACGCCGTGTCGCGCCACGACTTTGAAGAAAAGCAGAACGCCGCCCGCGACGCTACCGCCAGCGTGCAGGCCGCCCGCGCCGCCCTGCGCCTCGCCCGCCTCAACCTGGAATACACCGCCATCAAGGCGCCCATCGACGGCCGCCTGTCCCGCGCCGAAGTCACCGTCGGCAACCTGGTAAGCGCCAACGGCGGCCCGGCACTGACCACCCTGATGTCGTCAAAGCGCATCTATGCCGCCTTCGACGTGGACGAGCAGACCTTTCTCAAGTCGGTCAATCCGGCCGGCGGCGCCCGCCTGCCTGTGCACCTCGGCCTCGCCGACCAGGACGGCCACCCCGTCGAAGGACGCATCCACTCGGTGGACAACCGCCTCGACACCACCTCCGGCACGATCCGCGTGCGCGCCGTCTTCGACAACCCGGGTGGCCAGCTGATCCCCGGCCTGTATGCGCGCATCCGGCTCGGCAGCGGCAATCCGCGCGAAGCCGTGCTGATCGACGACCGGGCGGTCGGCACCGACCAGGACAAGCGCTTCGTGCTGGTGGTGGATGGCGACAACAAGGCGGCCTACCGGGAAGTCCGCCTCGGCAATCTGCAGGACGGCCTGCGCGTTGTCGAAAACGGCCTCAAGCCCGGCGAGCGCATCGTGGTGAACGGCCTGCAGCGTGTGCGTCCCGGCGATCCGGTGATGCCCCACCCGGTCGCCATGGAAGGCAGCGCCCCCATCGCAGCCGTCGCCACGCCCCACGCGCAAAAAACGCGCATCTGAGGCGGCGACGCGGGAGACACCCATGAACATCTCGAAATTCTTCATCGACCGGCCCATCTTCGCCGGCGTGCTGTCGGTCCTGATCCTGCTGGCCGGCTTGCTGTCGGCCTTCAAGCTGCCCATTGCCGAGTACCCGGAAGTCGTGCCGCCCTCGGTGGTGGTGCGCGCCCAGTTCCCTGGCGCCAACCCCAAGGTGATCGCCGAAACGGTGGCCGCACCGCTGGAGGAAAGCATCAACGGCGTGGAGAGCATGCTGTACATGCAAAGCCAGGCCAACAGCGACGGCAACCTCACGCTCACCGTGCACTTCCAGCTCGGCGTCGATCCGGACAAGGCCCAGCAACTGGTGCAGAACCGGGTCTCCCAGGCCCTGCCGCGCCTGCCGGAAGACGTGCAGCGCCTCGGCGTGACCACCGCCAAGAGCACGCCCACCATCACCATGGTGGTGCACCTCACCTCGCCGGACGACCGCTATGACATGACCTACCTGCGCAACTATGCGGTCCTCAACGTGAAGGACCGCCTGGCGCGCATCAAGGGCGTGGGCGAAGTCGGCCTGTTCGGCTCCGGCAACTACGCCATGCGCGTGTGGCTCGACCCCGGCAAGGTGGCCGAGCGCGGCCTCACCGCCCCCGAAATCGTCAAGGCCATCCGCGAGCAGAACGTGCAGGTGGCCGCCGGCGTCATCGGCGCCCCGCCCAACGACCGCCACACGCCGCTGCAGCTCAACGTGAATGCCCAGGGCCGCCTGAAGGACGAGGCGGAATTCGCCCAGATCATCCTCAAGACCGCCCCCGATGGCGGCGTCACCCGCCTGGGCGACGTCGCGCGCATCGAGCTGGCCGCCGCCGAATACGGCCTGCGCGCGCTGCTCGACAACAAGCCGGCGGTGGCGATCCCGATCTTCCAGACGCCGGGCGCCAACGCCCTCGACATCTCGGAGCAGGTCCGCGAGACCATGATGGAGCTGGCCAAGGACTTTCCGCCCTCGGTGCAGTACAGCATCGTTTATGACCCGACCCAGTTCGTGCGGGCCAGCATCAAGGCGGTGATCACCACGCTGCTGGAGGCCATCGCCCTGGAGGTGCTGGT
>JAAXVP010000001.1 GCA_013335435.1 Thiobacillus sp.
TCGTCGGCCAGCACGGTGAGCTGGCCGACCGACTCGGCGCTCTTGCGGGCGCCGTCGGAGGCCTGGCGGGTCTGTTCGAGGACGTGCTCCATGTTGCCGGCGATGCGGTTGGCGATCTCGACCTGCTCGCGGGTGGCATCCGAGATGCTCTGGATCAGGCGCGCCAGTTCGGCCGACACCGACTCGATGTCTTGCAGGGCGTGGCCGGCGTTGTCGGACAGCGCCGCGCCCTCGACCACGCCGCGGGTGCTGCCTTCCATGGCGTGGATGGTGTCCTGGGTATCGGTCTGGATGGTCTTGACGATGGCGCCGATCCGGCGGGTCGCCTGGCCGGAGCGTTCCGCCAGACGCTGCACTTCCTCGGCCACCACCGAGAAGCCGCGCCCGGCCTCGCCGGCGGCGGCGGCCTGGATGGCGGCGTTGAGGGCCAGGACGTTGGTCTGCTCGGTAATGTCGCCGATCAGCTCGACGATCTCGCCGATCTCCTGGGACGATTCGCCCAGGCGCTTGATCCGCTTGGAGGTCTCCTGGATCTGGTCGCGGATGGTGTTCATGCCGGCGATGGCCGCGCGTACCGAGTCGCCGCCCTTGCGGGCGAAGTCGAGCGACTGCTCGGCCACGCGGGCGGAGTCGGCGGCGTTCGCCGCCACCCGGTTGACCGATTCCGTGATCACCTGCACCGAGCCGGTGGTCTGGCCGATCTCGTCGGCCTGGCGCTCGGCGGTGGCCAGCATCTGTTCCGACAGGTCCTTGGCATCATCGGTGGCCTGGGTCACCTGCTCGGCGGCCCGGTGGACGTTCTCGACCAGGGTACGCAGTTCCTCGATGGCGAAGTTGACCGAGTCGGCAATGGCGCCGGTGATGTCCTCGGTCACGGTGGCGCGCACGGTCAGGTTGCCCTCGGCCAGGTCGCCCATTTCGTTCAGCAGGCGCAGGATGGCCTCCTGGTTGCGCCGGTTCTCGCGCGCCGCCGCTTCCTGCTCGTGCGCGGCCTGCTCGGCGCGCTGGCGCGATTCCGCGACGTTGGTGAGGGCGAGCATGACCAGGCTGGCCAGGGCGGTCAGACCCATCGCCACGCCCAGGACCAGGTAGATCCAGCTCAGGTCGCTCTGGTAGCCCTTGGTCAGCTTGCCGGTCATGGCCAGGATCTGTTCGCTCTCGTCGAACAGTTCGCGGGCGGCGCGCTTGGCCTCGACCAGCTTGGGCATGTTCTTCAGGATCACGCCGACCTGTCCGGCGAAGGCGGTGTAGACCTCCTTCAGTTCGAGCAGCTTGTCGCGCGCGCCCGACTCGCCGACGGCGGCGATGCCCAGCTCGGCGTCGCCGTCGAGCATGCCGTTCAGCACGTCGCCGAAGGTCTTCACGTCCTGGCCGAGCTGGTAGGCGACCTCCGGGTTGATGACGTCGCCCGACACCAGGGCGTTGGCGTTCTTGGCCATGCGCTGGGTCCACAGGGCCTGCTGGTGGGCGAAGGACAGCGCCTTGCCGCCCGGCAGCAGGGCGATGACCTGCTCGGTCAGGTCGAGCAGCTCGTTGTTGCGTACGTTGATCTGCTTGATCGACTGGGCCAGGGCCGCCAGCACGGCCTCCTGGCCGAGCAGCTTGTCGATATCCTTGGCCGAGGTCTGCCAGCGCTGCTTGACGCCGGCCAGGTCACCCGCGGACAGCACACCGACGCTGGCGTCGAGGTCGGCCATGCCTTTGGCGAAGGCATCCCGGCTCTCCTTCAACTGGACGAAAGCCTCCTTGTTGCCGAGGGCCGCCTGCTGGGCAGTCTTGGAATAGCGCTGCGAGAGCATCTGCAGCTGGGTGGATATCTCCACCCGGTCGCTCCGGTGGCCGACCTGGACCACGTAGAGCAGCATCAGGGCCGCCGTGAGCAGCACGGACAGGATCATGACCACGACCAGGGTCTGGTAGCGGCGCTCCGCAGACATCCCCTTGAGCGGGCCCCATTGGCTGGGATCCAGGCCGGCCATGCGTTCCTGCCAGGCCGTCAGCTTGGCGCCCGCCGAGGCCACCACGTTCACGCGCGGTTTTTCCATCTCGTTTTTCATCTCCGTCATGAGCCCGTATCGACCGCCATCACGCCACCCGCAGGAAGCGTGGCTCGGCCAGCAATTGTTCCAGGTTGATCTCCGTCCATTCGACGCCGTCGCCGTCGATGTGCCGGGCCATTAGCCAGGGGGCATCGTCGGCCGTCCGTGCCGCATGCTCCATGCCGGCAGCGCTACGCAGGCCGAGGGCCTGGTCGATGCGGAAGGCGGCATGGGCGCCGAAACGCACGTTGGCCAGGAGCAGGCGAATCTCATCCGGCGTCTGGGCCGGCGCCATGGCCAGGAAAGCCGCCAGGTCGGTGCAGCCGTAGATGGTGCCGCGCACCCCGGCGACACCGAGGAACCAGGGTTGAGTCCAGGGCGCCCGGGCCAGGCGGGTAACCGTCACCACCTCGCTGACCTGATCGAGGGCGACCAGCCAGTGCCGGCCGCCGGCCAGGAAGCCCAGCTTGGCGGCGGCGCCGTCCTGCTCGGCCGAGCCTTTCAGGCGCTCGGCCAGGCGGGCCTGGAATTCGCGCAGGTTGAGACGTTCTTCCATCAGTTCAGGTGTTCAATCTTGTCGAGCAGGTCTTCCGCCACGATCGGCTTGACCAGGTAGGCCACGGCGCCCTGGCGCATGCCCCAGACGCGGTCGGTCTCCTGGCCCTTGGAGGTGCACATGATGACCGGGATGTCCTTGGTGTCGGCATCGCGCGACAGCGTGCGGGTGACCTGGAAACCGTTCACGCCCGGCATCACCACATCCATCAGGATCAGGTCCGGACGCACCGCCTTGGCCTTGGCGATGCCATCCTCGCCGTTTTCCGCCGTCTCGGTATCGAAACCATGCCGGCGCAGGATATCGACCAGGTGATAGCGCTCCGTCGGCGAGTCGTCCACCACCAGCACTTTCTTGATCGGCATTCGGTCCACTCCTAGTTGTCCGCCGCGGCGCCGCCGTGGTGACGCCCCACCGCCGCCAGCAGGGCATCCTTGGAAAACGGTTTGGTCAGATATTCGTCGGAACCGACCAGGCGACCGCGGGCGCGGTCGAACAGGCCGTCCTTGGACGACAGCATGATCACCGGCGTCTCCCGGTAACGGCTGTTCTTCTTGATCAGGGCACAGGTCTGGTAACCGTCCAGCCTGGGCATCATGATGTCGCAAAAGACCACGTCGGGATGCAGGTCGGCGATCTTGGCCAGGGCGTCGAAGCCGTCCTCGGCCAGGATCACCTCGCAACCGGCCTGCTGCAGGAAGATCTCGGCGCTGCGCCGGATGGTGTTGCTGTCGTCGATCACCATCACACGGGTACCTTTAAGGTCCATCGACTCAGCCCCCCTTCTCGATCGGATAGCCGGCGGCCTTCCAGGCCGGCAGGCCGGTGCGGTACCAGTAGACCTTGGTATAGCCGCGTTTGACCATGTAGCGTGCCGCCTTGTAGCTGTACCAGCACTCGGCACCGTTGCACTGGAAGATCATCGGGGCGTTCTTGTCCTGGGGCAGCTTGGCCAGATCGAACTTGTCCACCGAGTCGTCGTAGTCAGGCTCCTTGGGACTGTTGAGCTGGTAGGGCACATGCTTGGCGCCTTTGATGTGCCCCTCGCGGTAATGGCTGTCCGGGCGCACGTCGAACAGCGGCACGCCCTGGGCCATCAGCTTCTTCACCTGCTCCGCGCTGACGATGGCCGCCCCCGGCAACACCTCGGGGGTGTAGAAGCCGCGTGTGGAAACCCGCTCGAAATCGGCGCTGCTGGCCGGATCGAAGGCGCCCATGCCGATCTTCGCCAGGCGTTTCGTGATATCCGGCTCCAGCTTGACGAAGCCCTGGCCGACCTTGTCGCGCAGAGCCTCGTCCAGCTTGCCGCTGACCACCACACCGGCCAGCGGGACCGGCTCGTAGGCCTTGATGACCAGCGCTCCGGGATGCTTGACCAGCCAGTCCTTGGCGGAGTCCTCCTTCATGGCGGCGACCTCGGCCTGGCCGATCTCGAGGGCATACTCCACGGCACCGTAGCGGTTGACGTTGGTGACCTGGCCGAAATAGCGGCCGACGGATAGCCCCTGGGCATTGAGCTCGCCCTTGACGGTGTAGCTGACCAGGGATTCCGGATGCGGCAGCACCACATTGCGGCCTTTGGCCTGCTCGAAGCTGCGGATGCCGCTGGCCTTGTCGGCCACCAGGACAACCCGAACCTCGGCCTCGGAGCGCGCCACCGGCGCATAGCCATGGCGCATGGCCAGGCCGACGATCTGGGACGGCGCCAGGAGGATGTCGAAGGAACCCTGGCGGACCTGCTCGCCGACGCGCTCGGCGTTCTGGGTCATGACCAGCCGTACCGGCTGGCCGAGCGCCTTGCCGATGCGCGCGGCAAGATCGTTGAAAACGCTCTGGGTAGCCACGTGGTCGCGATCCTGGTCATAATCCAGGGTCACGTTCATGACCAGCACCGCCCAGGCGCTCTGGGACAGGCCGATCAGTGCGACCCCGACCAGCAGCAACCAACGTTTTACCATCGATGCTCCTCCATCCCGCCATTTCCGGCCGGGGGCACGTTGCCCCGTATCCGCATGTGGGATAATTACTCATACCGATTTGTACCATAAGCCTCAAGCCATGTCTCCACAACTGCCCACCGTTCTCAGCTTCGCGGCCACCGATCCGACCGGAGGCGCCGGCTCGCAGGCCGACCTGCTGACCATCATCAGCCTGGGCTGTCATCCGCTCACCGTGATCACCGCCGTGACCGTGCAGGACACCGTCGGGGTCGACGACTTCCTGGCCCTCGACGCCGCCTGGATCGTCGACCAGGCGCGCGGCGTCCTCGAGGACGTGCCGGTGGCCGCCTTCAAGCTCGGCATGCTGGGCAGCGTCGAGGCGGTGGCGGCGATCGCCGAGATCGTCTCCGATTATCCGGACATCCCGCTCATCCTCGACCCCGTGCTGGCCTCCGGACGGGGCGACGAACTGGCCAACGAGGACCTGATCGCCGCCATGCAGGACCTGCTCCTGCCCCAGACCACCCTGATCACCCCGAACAGCATGGAGGCGCGCCGCCTGGCCGAGGACGAGTCCGACGAGAGCGACCCCGACCTGGAGGAATGCGCCGCCCGACTGATCGACCTGGGCTGCGAATACGTCCTGATCACGGGCTCGCACGAGCAGACCACCAAGGTGGTCAACAACCTGTACGGCCTGGAAGGTCTCATCCAGTCCCTGGAATGGGACCGCCTGCCGGGCGGCTATCACGGTTCCGGCTGCACCCTGGCCTCGGCCGCCGCGGCCCTGCTGGCCCAGGGCCTGAGCATCACCGACGCGGTGAAGTCGGCCCAGGAATACACCTGGGAGGCCCTGCGCAACGGCTACCGCATCGGCATGGGCCAACACATCCCCGACCGCCTGTTCTGGGCGCGCGACGAGGCCGATGACAAGGCTTGAGGGGCTATACGCCATCACTCCGGACTGGGGCGACACGGCTCGCCTGATCGAGGTCACCGGGGCCATCCTGCGCGGCGGCTGCCGTGTCCTGCAATACCGCAACAAGGCCACGACGTCCTGCCACCGCGACGAGCAGGCGGTGGCCCTGCGCGGCCTGACCCGGCGTTACGGCGCCCTGTTGATCGTCAACGACGATATCGACCTGGCCCTGGCCTGCGAGGCGGACGGCGTCCACCTGGGCGGCGAGGACGGCGACCTGGCTGCGGCCCGCAAGCGCCTCGGCCCGGACCGACTGCTCGGCGCCTCCTGCTACCAGAGCCTGGATCTGGCCGAAGCGGCCGCCCACGCCGGGGTCGACTACATCGCCTTCGGCAGCTTCTACGCCTCGCCCACCAAGCCCTTGGCCAAGCGCGCCGACCCGAGCCTGATCGGCGCCGCCAAGGCCCGCCTGGGACTGCCCGTGTGCGGCATCGGCGGCATCGACCTGAGCAACGCCGCGCCCCTGGTGGCGGCCGGCGCCGACCTGCTGGCGGTGATCTCGGCCGTATACAATAGCGCCGATCCGGAACGTGCCAGCCGCGACTTCATGCAACTTTTCGAGACTTAATGCCCATGACCTCCCGCAACGACCAGCTGTTCGAGCAATCCCAGAAACTCATCCCCGGCGGCGTCAACTCGCCGGTGCGCGCCTTCCGCTCGGTGGGCGGCACGCCGCGCTTCTTCGAGCGCGGCATGGGCAGCCGGGTCTGGGACGCCGACGGCAAGGAATACCTCGACTACGTCGGCTCCTGGGGCCCGCTGATCCTCGGCCACGCCCATCCTGACGCGGTACGCGCCGTCCAGGAAACCGCCGCCCTGGGCCTCTCGTTCGGCGCCCCGACCGCGCGCGAGCTGGAGATGGCCGAGTTCCTGACCTCGTGGCTGCCCGGCATGGACCAGGTGCGCCTGGTCTCCTCCGGCACCGAGGCGACCATGAGCGCCATCCGCCTGGCCCGCGGCCACACCGGCCGCGACCTGATGATCAAGTTCGAGGGCTGCTACCACGGCCATGCCGACAGCCTGCTGGTCAAGGCCGGCTCCGGCCTGCTCACCTTCGGCTCGCCCAGCTCGGCCGGGGTGCCCGCCGACACCTCCAAGCACACCCTGGTGCTGGACTACAACGACATCGACCAGGTCAACCGGGTGTTCGCCGAGCGCGGCGGCGAGATCGCCTGCGTCATCGTCGAGCCGGTGGCCGGCAACATGAACCTGATCAAGCCCCTGCCCGGCTTCCTGGAATGCCTGCGGGAGAACTGCACCAAGCACGGCGCGGTGCTGATCCTGGACGAGGTGATGACCGGCTTCCGGGTCGGACCCAAGTGCGCGCAAGGTCTCTACGGCATCGTCCCGGACCTGACCACCCTGGGCAAGGTGATCGGCGGCGGCATGCCGGTCGGCGCCTTCGGCGGCAAGGCCGAGATCATGGCCAAGCTGGCCCCGACCGGCCCGGTCTACCAGGCCGGCACCCTGTCCGGCAACCCGGTCGCCGTGGCGGCCGGCCTGGTCACCGTGAAGAAGGTCACCCAGCCCGGCTTCTTCGATGTCCTGGGCGCCCGGACCCAGCGCCTGGTCGACGGCCTGGTGGCCGCCGCCAAGGACGCCGGCGTGGTGTTCTCGGCCCAGTCGGTGGGCGGCATGTTCGGGGTCTATTTCAGCGCCCGGTGCCCGACCTCCTACGCCGAGGTGATGGCCTGCGACAAGGAGGCCTTCAACCGCTTCTTCCACCTGATGTTGCTGGAAGGCGTCTACCTGGCCCCGTCGGCCTTCGAGGCCGGCTTCGTGTCGGCCGCCCACAGCGACGCCGACATCGACGCCACCATCGCGGCAGCGGCCAAGGCCTTCGCCAAACTGGCGCCATGAATGAGGAACTGAGCCAGGAGGACCAGTTCCGGCTCAACGTCCTGCTCGCCCAGGACGTCAAGGCGATACGTCTCGACGAGTCCAACCTGGTCCTGCATGCCCTGCTCGGCAACGGCGAGGAGGCCTCGCTGCCCCTGCACCCGGACTGCCGAGCGGACAAGTACCTGCGCCTGGTGCGCGAGGCCCTCTCGGGTCATGCGCTCGGCTCCCCGGGCGGCTACCCGGTCTATCTGTCGCGCTGGACCCGGCATGGCCAGATGGAGAGCGGCAACCTGGGCCAACTGCTGATGATCGGCGAACCCGAGGCGGTGGTCGCGGTGGTGCACTCGCCCGCCCTGACCGATCGATTGGCCGGTTACGCCTGGTGGGCCATGCCGACCATCGAGCATGCCCGCCTGATGCTGATGCGCGAGGCCGTCGCCAAGGGCGACATGGGGCCGGTACTGACCGACTTCCTGGTCGAACACCTGCCCTTCCTGCAGGAAGACCACCTGGCCATCATGGAGACGGTGGCCGTACTGCTCTACGCCGGCACCCTCTCCGGCGAGCAGCGGGAAACCATCTGGCGCCGCGGCAAGCGCCAGAACAGTTACTACGTGGCCTTCCTGGAGATGTGCCCGGACACCCTGCCGGGAACGCCGGACCGTGCCTTCACCGAGGCCTGCATCGAGATCCTGTCCCGGCCGGACACCCAGGAGGTGGTCAGCCGCACCCTGAACGCGATCGGCCATTATTTTTCCAGCCACCCCGGCGCCGAAACCGAGGCACGGAGCCGGCTCGGCCGTGTCGACGCCAGCCTGGCCGACCCGGTATTCAGTCGCAGCACGGCGATCCGCTCCCTCATGCGACGCAAGCTGGAGCCGGTCATCGAGCCCATCCTGGCCGACCTGCGTCGGCTGCTCTGATTCAGCAATAAAAAAGGCACGCCAAGCGTGCCTTTTTCGGATCGGTCCTGTGCCTACTTGGCGGCAGGCACCGGCTGCGGGGCGAACATGTTCATCCACATCATGGGGTCGAACGGCATCGCTGCCGGTGCCTGAGCCGGCACCGGTGCCGGCATCATCTGTTGCGGCATGAAGGGCATGAACGAAGGCGCAGCGGGTGCCGGGGCAGCCTGCTGGAACGGCATGGGCATGCCCATGAAGCCCGATTGCATGCCCGAGAAGGGCCCCCCCATGTACGGGTTGGTCATCATCTGGGGTGCCTGGTGTCCGAAGCTCAGCAGGTTGGGCGCCATCTGCATGGCCCCCATCCCCATCATCGGTGCCGCCATGCCCAGGGGGTTCATCATGCCGCCCATGCCACCCATGCCCATCGGGTTCATCATCCCCATGCCCATGGGCGCCGCCATCATGGTCATCGGCACCATCATGGTCATGGGATTCATCATGCCCATCGGGTTCATCATGCCGCCCATGCCCATCGGGTTCATCATGCTCTCGAATCCGGCCATGGCCGGGCTGGCGACCAGCGCCAGGACCAGCGCGATCTTGCGCAATTTCATCGTATTTCCTCGGGTGTACTCGGTTACAGGTCGCCGTTGGCGGCGGCCTTCATGATGTTGTCCATCTTGTCGCGGATGTCGGCGGCGGACTTCATGAGGGCGTCCGGGGCGCCCATCCGGCCAGAGATGGAATCGATCCAGGCGGTATCCCAATCCAGGGTCATCACCCAGATGTTCTTGTCGGCGTCTTCCATGACGCCGATCCGGCAGGGCAGGAAGATCAGCGACTCGGGCGCGTACTTGAGCACTTCGCGGCCGGCTGCGATGTCGCAGTAATGGAACACCTCCATGCGTGGGGCGGTGGTGTCGCCGAGCACGGCCTGGATGTCCTTCCACATCGGCGAGTGGCCGACCAGCTTGAAGTTGAGGCTGTTGGCGCGCAGCTTCATGGACTCGACCACATCGTCGAAGGACAGGCCCGCCTTGGCCTTGTACTTGGTGGCCATCATGTTCATGACGTCCTTGACGTCCATGCGGGTGGCCATGCTCATCATCGGGATCATCTGCTTCATCATCTTCGCCTTCTCTTCAGGCGAAATGATGCGCGACATTTCATAGGGCCGCATGCCACGCCCGCTCGGCGTGATCGGCCAGACCATGGGACCGGTGGAGACCGGCACGTTGGCCAGGTAGGGATTGCTCGCGACCGGTGCGGGGTCGGCGGCAAACGTGGGGATGGCCAGGGACAACGCAGACAACAGGGTGACAACTCGTTTCATCAGTCTCTTCCTCATTATGTTTCGATGACTATTACTTGACCGGTACCGTGGTCAATCCCAGCACCTTCCAATCCTGCATGCCGCCCCGGTACCACTTGAGCTTGTGGGCCGGGTAACCGTAGGCCAGCAACTGCTTGATGTTGGTTGGCGACTGCCCGCACCAAGGACCGTTGCAGTAAAAAACCAAGGTACGCGCATTCTCGAAGTTCCACAACCCGGCCGAGCGCGCGGCTCCGAAGCGTAAAACCAGGATATCGGCGATCTTGTCCGGATCGTTGTGGCCCGGATGCAGATCCGTCCAGGGAATCAGGATCGCGCCGGGAATGATCCCGCTACGCAAAGGCCAGTCGCCATCCCGTGAATCGATCACCAGGATGGAATTGTCGGTGACGGCCCGCTTGAGGTAATCGAGCACCTCCAACTCGCCCAGGGTCTCGACACCCGGCGCAAGTTGCATGGGCTGGATGCAATAGGGCGGACAGGGTCGGGAGGTCAGCGAGTAATCCGGATCGACCATGTTGTCGGTGTCCGGGTTGCGTTCGATGATGGTTTTCTTGCCGTTGTGGAGCACCTCGACCCGGGGCAGGTCGTGGCTGATATTGACCGGTTTGTAGGCTCCCGCCGCCAGCAACGCGGAAGGAACTGCGAACAGGCCGATCAGAACCGCAAGCTTGGCGCGCATAGCGATCTCCTATGTCGACAGGTGTCGACACCGTGCACGATCAGCGGCGCGGGATACGCGCAAAACAAAAAAGGACCGGCCCTTCCCGGGCCAGTCCCCTTACCGCTGGCGTTAGCCGATGGTGGCTTCGGCGCTATCCTTCTCGCCCTTGTTGTCCACGGTCTC
This sequence comes from Thiobacillus sp., assembly GCA_013335435.1. GTDB lineage: Bacteria > Pseudomonadota > Gammaproteobacteria > Burkholderiales > Thiobacillaceae > Parasulfuritortus. Next base: position 10,445 of record JAAXVP010000001.1, read on the forward strand.
GATGACGACCTTGTCACCGGCCTTGGCACCCTTCACCTTGAACGCCAGGTACGGGTTCTTGGAAATGCCGCCGCCCCACTGGGCATCCAGCACCACCTTGCCGGCCACCGTCGCGGTCACGTTGGTGATGTGGTGCGCCGGCACCACCTCGCCCGTCTTCGCATCCTTGCGCAGACCGGTTTCCATGACGTGGTTCATCAGGGCCTTGATCTCGGCGCTGTCACCGGCCATCGAGGCACGAATCTTCATTCCAGCCATCTTGTCTTCCTTCCGTATTCGTTACGTATTGGGTTCGCGTCGGTCGCTCCATCGCTCCGCGATGGGACAAAACTGAGCGTCTGTTAACCGCCGCAGCCGCCAATGGTGACCTTGACTTCCTTCGCCGCCGTAAAGGTCTTGCCGCCCGCCTTGACGATCGCGCGCACGTTCGAGGTCGCGCCCATCTTGATCCGGGTCGACACGTAACCTTCGGCTCCGTTCGACAGGCCAAAGTCGGCAATCAGGGGGAAACCGTTCTTCTCGGCCAGGATGATGATGCGCTCGGTGCCCGGGATCGCGGAGATCACTTCCACCGGAACCACCGCGCCGTTCTCGGCAATGTCCGGGGCCTTCACCGTGATGTCGCCGCTGTTGGCGGCACCCGCACCACCGACACCGGCCAGGGCACCCGCCATGTCCTTGGCATCGAAAGCAGCCTTGTTCCAGCCAGCCGCCCACACCGCACCCGGCTTCAGCAGGCCGGCGGCCACCGCCACCGTCACCACGCCAGCGGCGCCCGCGCCCTTGAGAATCTTTCTGCGATCGTTGTTCATACAGTCTCTCCTAATGAGATGTTGTAAATACCGCCCTCCTCGAGCGGGTTCCGGATTTTGTCTATCCAGCCTGCATTAACTTAAATTTCAGCCCGGATGTTAAGAGTACAAACATCATGAATCCGGCCGTGAATAGTACCTCTAGCCACAGAATGTTCATACGGGCTGACGCAAAAAAGGGCGGTTGAAACCGCCCTTCTTGATACCTGCAAAAAACGCTGCAGATCAGCGCAGGCCGGAGATGTATTCCGCCACCGCCAGCATCTCGCGATCGGTCAACTTGCGGGCAATGACCTGCATCATCTTGCCGCCATCATTGGCACGGTCACCACTGCGGAAATTCTTCAACTGGCTGAGCACGTACTTGGAATGCTGACCGGCCACGCGCGGGAACTGCACGGGAATGCCGGAACCGGCCGGGCCGTGGCAGGAGGCACAGGCAGGCACGCCGCTGCCGGGGTTGCCGCCCTTGTAGATCTTCTGGCCTTCGGCAACCAGCGCGGCATCCTTGGCCATACGAGCCTTGGACTGCTGGGAGGAGAAGTAGGCGGCCAGATTGAGCATGTCCTGCTGGCTCAGGTTGGTGACGTTGGGCGCCATGGTGGCGTTCTTCCGTGCACCCGCCTTGAAGTCGTTGAGTTGCTTGTTGATGTATTCCGGATGCTGGCCAGCCAGATTCGGGTAGATCGGGGAAGTGCTGTTGCCGTCGGCGCCGTGGCAGGCACCGCAGACTTTGTCGACAATCGGTTGGCCCTTGGCGGCATCGCCGGCGGCCGCGAAGGCACCACCAGCCACGAACAGACTGCTCAGCAAAACAATAAGGTGCTTCATCGCAATGGCTCCTGTTATTCTTTCGGGACATACAAACCTGCGCATTCTAGCGGCATTGCCCAAACCCTGCCAACCATCCCGGATCAACCTTGTTAAACGCATCATTCTTCATCACGGTCGCCCATATCGCCGACCTGCCCCCCGACAGCATCGCCGAGATCGCCTTCGCTGGCCGTTCGAACGCCGGCAAGTCGAGCGCGATCAACACCATCGCCCTGCACAAGCGGCTGGCCTTCGTCAGCAAGACTCCCGGACGCACCCAGCACCTCAACTTCTTCAAGGTGGCCGAACAGCGCTTCCTGGTCGACCTGCCCGGCTATGGTTTCGCCAAGGCCCCGCTCGACCAGCAACGTGGCTGGCAATCGCTGATCGGTGGCTACCTGGCCTCGCGCCCGCCGCTGCGCGGCCTGGTCCTGATCATGGATGCGCGGCATCCGTTCACCGATCTCGATATCCAATTGCTGGAGTGGTTCCGGGTCTCCGGCAAACCGGTCCATGTCCTGCTGTCCAAGTCCGACAAGCTGAACCGTAGCGAGTGCACCCTGACCTTGAAGAAGGCGCGCGAAATGCTCGCCGAAATGGGCCTGAACGGCACGGCGCAACTTTTCTCCAGCCCGAAGCGGGTCGGCGTCGACGAGGCCGAGGCCGTGCTCCGGCAATGGCTCGAGCTGCCCAAAGCGCCGCCCAAGGTACGTACGCCAGCCGATCCGGGACAAAAAAAACCCGGCTCCAGGGGATATAGAGCCGGGTGAACATCACCCTGACCTTGCGTCAGGGAACCCGCTCAGGGAGTGAAGCGGGAGACGAAGGGGACCGTCTGGCTAGGAGACCGGGGGCCGCGCGAAGAAGTTCCCCCTTGAGCGCCAGGATTCGTTAGTATTTTCAGACTCTGCGTTTAATGGATTGCGACATGTTCGACCTCGCCAGCTTCCCCCGCAAGCGCATGCGCCGCATGCGCCGCGACGACTTCTCCCGCCGCCTGATGCGGGAAAACAACCTGACCAGTGCCGATCTCATCCTGCCGGTGTTCGTACTCGACGGCAGCGGGCGCGAAGAGGACATCGCCTCCATGCCTGGCGTGAAGCGCTTGAGTTTGGACAAACTCTACGCCGTCGCCGAGGAATGCCTGCAACTGGGCATCCCTGCCCTGGCCCTGTTCCCGGTCATCGACCTGGACTTGAAAAGCGAGGGGGCGGAAGAGGCCTACAACCCGAACGGCCTGGTACCACGCTCCGTGGCCGCCCTGAAGGCGCGCTTCCCGGAACTGGGCATCATCACCGACATCGCCCTGGACCCCTACACCAGCCACGGCCAGGATGGACTGATCGATCAGTCCGGCTACGTACTCAACGATGAAACCATCGCCGTCCTGACCCGCCAGGCGGAATGCCACGCCGGCGCGGGCGCCGACATCGTGGCGCCATCGGACATGATGGACGGCCGCATCCACGCCGTGCGCGAGGCGCTCGACGCCGCCGGCCACATTCACACCCGCATCCTGGCCTACTCGGCAAAATACGCTTCCAGCTTCTACGGCCCGTTCCGCGACGCCGTCGGCTCGGCCGCCAACCTGGGCGCCGGCAACAAGTACACTTATCAGATGGATCCCGCCAACGCCGACGAGGCCTTGTGGGAGGTCGGCCTGGACCTGCAGGAGGGTGCCGACATGGTGATGGTCAAGCCCGGCATGCCGTACCTGGATATCGTTCGGGCGGTCAAGGAGACCTACAAGGCGCCGACCTTCGTCTATCAGGTCAGCGGCGAGTACGCCATGCTGAAAGCGGCGGCGCAGAACGGCTGGCTGAACGAGAAGGCCTGCGTGCTGGAGAGCCTGCTGTCGTTCAAGCGGGCAGGTGCCGATGCCGTCCTGACCTACTTCGCCATCGACGCCGCACGCTGGCTGCGCGGCTGATACTGACCGGCCCTTACTGGGCCATGTTCAGCCGGCGCTCGCGTTCGACCCGGATGATGTAGCGCTGGATGTCGGTTTCCACGCTGGCCGGCAGGTCGATGAACTGGCAACCCACCCGGCGCGTGGCGATGCCGTTCTTCATGACTTGCTCGTAGACCGCGCGGATGCGCAGGCTGACCACGAAGTTGCCGGCATTGGGCAAGGACAGGCGACAGCCATGGCAGACGTCGCCCTCCTTGAGCTTGGCCTCCTGCGAATAGGCCAGAACGCCCAGGCCACCGATACTGATATCCAGCACGACGGTATCGAGCATGAAGCCATCGACGTCGATCATGCACTTCACCGGATGGGTCATGGGAGTCGGCAGGCGATAGTATTCGCGCCGCTGGATGCGCAACACTTCCTTGGGCAACTCGGCGCGCAGCACCCGCTCGCCGTCGAGTACGACCTGGCTCAGCGAGGGCGTCTTGAACAGAACCCGGACCTGGTCGTGGGCCGTATTGAAGGCCACTTCGGCGCTGGCCATGAGCGCCTGGTCTATCGCCGGGTCCGGCCCGGCACCGAAATAGACCGCATGGCCATCCGGATCGACCTTGATCAAGGTGGTCACCAGGAAATCGCGATTGTTTTCGCTGCAGGCCGTGACCAGTGAACGCTTGCCCATCACGCTGCGCAGGATGCGCTCGATCTCGGCCGGGTGCGTGATCTTGAAGCGCTCCATCTCCTCAGGCGAACCGATATCCATCGTCATTTTTCTACTCCCTGCTGCCAGTCATGCTCTCGTAACCTTGATAACCGGGGACATCGCCCACGCACGGATCGGCACTCCCGGCGGCCCCCGTCTCGGTCCGAGCCAATATCTGGCGTAGCTGATCAACGCTCAGGCGGCGACGCGCCTCCATGCTCTCCCGCGCAGCGCTGTGCATGGACTGTACCGGCAAAACCCGCACCTGCACATCGGCCGGCTGTGAAAACAAGGTAAATATCGAGCCTTCGCGACGCTCCTCGGTCTTGAATTCGATATCGGCGTTGAGCAGAAACTGCTCGAACTCCTTGCTCGAATCGGCATACACCTCCAGCTCGATATCGGCGTGCCTGACCGCGACGCCCTGCGCCAGGCCGCCGACCAGCACGGGCCGGAAACGGTCCAGGGCGACCATCACTTCGATCGCCTGCCGACGCCGGTCATCGAGATCGCGGGGGCCGGAATCCGGCTCGAACAAGGTGGCATACATGCGCAATTCGGCGTCGATTTCCTCGTTGCTTGGCAGGCCGTTGAGGGCGGTCACGCCCAACTGGCGGGCAGCCTTGCGCTTGGCCATGGCGTGATCCTTGATGCCGTGCTCCATCATCAGTCGCGCCGCCAACTGTGCGATCCGCTGGCGGAGATGCTGATGGCGCTGGCCATCACGGGGCATTCAGGCCCCATCCGCCCGGAGGCTGTTGGGCCGCGGGAGTGAATTCCTGGAAGAAATACTCCGGCTGGCCGGCACTGTCGGGCACGCCGGTATCCGGATCGACGTTGATGGTCACCACGCCCTCGGGGACCAGGTAGGTCTTCATGGGGACATCCTTGAGCGCCACCGACATGTAGCGCATCCAGATCGGCAAGGCAGCCTGGCTGCCGGTTTCGCCCGGTCCCAGGGGCCGCGGCTGGTCGTAGCCCATCCAGGTGATGGCGACGCGGTCGGGGTTGTAGCCGGCGAACCAGGCATCCCGGTGGTCGTTGGTGGTACCGGTCTTGCCGGCCAGATCGGTACGCCCCAGGCTCGACGCTGCCGCGGCGGTGCCGCGACGCACCACGTCCTGCAGCAAAGAGGTCATGACGAAGGCATTGCGAGGCTCCAGGACGCGCTCGGCCGGTTGCGCCGCGAATTGCTCGAGCACCTTGCCATCCTTATCGGTCACCTTGGTCAGATAATAGGGTTTCGGCAACATGCCGCCGTTCGCGAATACGGCATAGGCCGAGGCCAACTGCAGGGCGGTCACCTCGCCGGCACCGAGTGCCATGGTCAGGTAGGGCGGTATGCGGCCGGGCGTGAAGCCGAAGCGCAGCGCATGCGCCTGGGCGAACTCGGTGGTCGCCGCCTGGAGCAGGCGGATGGCGACCAGGTTCTTCGACTTGATCAGGGCGGTGCGCACGGTGACCGGCCCATCCATCTCGCCATCGTAGTTTTTCGGCTCCCATAACTGATCGCCGGTCTGCGCCGGATCGACCTCCAGAGGGGCATCGTCGAATATGGTGGCCGGCGTGATGCCGCGCTCCAGTGCCGCGGAGTAGATAAACGGCTTGAACGACGAACCCGGCTGGCGCCAGGCCTGGGTAGCGTGATTGAACTGGTTGCGGGCGAAGTCGAAGCCGCCCACCAAGGCGCGGATCGCGCCATCTGCCGGCGAGATCGCCACCAGGGCCGCCTCGACCTGGGGCAAATAGGTGAGTTGCCAGGGTTGTCCGGGGGCCAGTTGCACCACCCTGACCAGGGAACCGACGCGCAAACGCTTGGCCGCCGGGGTCTTGGGCGAGAGGGCGTAACGGGCGAATTTCACCTCGCTCTCGCCCAGCGCCACCTCCTCACCGCCACGCAAACGCACCTGGATCTGCTTCTTGCCGATCTCCGTCACCACAGCGGGCAACAAGCCATTCGCCTCGTCCCGCGCCAAGGCATCCGACTCCACCCGGGCACGCTCGTCCGCATCCGCCGGCAAGTTCAACTGCGCCTCGGGACCCGGGTAGCCCCGACGTCGGTTGAACTCCACCACGCCCGTGCGTACCGCGTCTTCCGCCGCCTTCTGCTCGGCCATGCGCAAGGTCGTATAGACCCGCATGCCGCTCGAGTAGATTTGCTCGCCATAGCGCTGATAGAGATATTGCCGGGCCATTTCGGCCAGATGGCTGGCCCCGGCGCTCTGCACGCGCGACGACGAGCCGCGCACGACCAACCGGCTCGCCTTGGCCTGAGCGAGTTGTGCGTCAGAGATGAAACGGAGTTCATGCATACGCCGCAGCACATATTGCTGGCGCATCTTGGCACGCGCCGGATTGACCACCGGATTGAACGAAGAGGGGGCCTTGGGCAAGCCCGCGAGCATGGCCGCCTCGGCAAGGCTGATCTGGCCGACCGGCTTGCCGAAATAGGTTTGCGCAGCCGCTGCGAACCCGTAGGCGCGCTGACCGAGGTAAATCTGGTTGAGATAGAGTTCGAATATCTCGTCCTTGGACAGGGCATGCTCGATCTTGAACGCCAGCAAGACCTCGTTCAGCTTGCGTCGCATGGTCCGTTCGGAGGACAGGAAGAAGTTGCGCGCCACCTGCATGGTGATCGTCGACGCCCCCTCACGGACGCCGCCGGACAAAACATTGGAGACCGCTGCCCGCAGTACGCCCACGGTGTCGACGCCACCGTGCTCGTAAAACCGCTCGTCTTCCGCCGCCAGAATGGCCTGGCGCAGCACCAGCGGCACATCCTGCAACCGCACCACCGAGCGACGTTCCTCGCCGAACTCCGCGAGCAGGCCGCCATCCTCTGAATACACCTTCAGCGACATCTTGGGACGGTAATCGGTCAAAACGTCCAGGCTCGGCAAGGAAGGGTAAACCAAAGCCACAGCCAGCCCCGCCACGGCAACCGCGCCAGCCAGCAGTCCGGCTGCCGTCACCAGGGCGAGATACCACCACTTCTTACGCATCTAGCATTCCTCTGCTTACTCCAAGACCCAATTGTCGCGATTCCGCGTCCCAGCCACGAAAAAATAAAGTTGCGCCTTAAAAAAAATTGTTGCTAGGATTTGTGAAAGAAACTTAAATAAAAGCGCTAACCAGGCTGCATGAAAGGGAAATCTTGGGCTTTGGATTATTCAGCAGCAAGTCGAAACCGCTGATCGGCGTCGATATTAGCTCATCAGCGGTGAAAATGCTTGAGCTCGGGGTCGGCAGTGACGGCTCCCGCCGAGTCGAGCGTTATGCCATCGCACGGCTGCCCCGCGAGGCCGTTACCGAGGGCACCCTGACCAAGCCGGAAGCGGTCGAGGTGGCCATGCGCGAGGCATGGCAAACCCTGGATACACGGACCCGCGACATCGTTCTGGCCTTGCCGGCTTCCGCGGTTACGGCGAAAAAGCTGATCCTGCCCAAGGAAGCCAGCGAGGAAGACATCGAAAGCCAAGCCATATCGGAAGCCACCCAGATCGTGCCCTTCCCCATGGAAGAGATCACACTGGACTTCCAGGTTCTCGGCCCGACCGAACGCAATCCGAACGACAATGAAGTGCTGGTCGTCATCACCCGCAAGGACCGTGTCGACGAACGAGTCGCGGTGGCCGAATCGGCCGGTCTCAAGACCACGGTCATGGATGTCGATACCTACGCGACCCTGAGTGCCTTCGACCAGATCGCCTTCCAACTGCCGAATGCCGGCAAGGGCCAGACGATCGCCATCGTCGACATCGGGCACACCACCACCCATGTCAACATCATGCATGACAACAAGCCGGTCTATCAGCGCGAGCACCCGTTCGGCGGCCAGATACTGACCCAGGAAATCAGCCGCCGCTTCGGCCTGCCGTGGGAAGAAGCCGAAGACGCCAAGTGCAAGGGGCTGTTGCCGGAAAGTTTCGAATCCGAGGTTCTGCGCCCCTTCCTGGATTCCGCGGCGCAGGAGATCAGCCGGGCGCTGCAACTGTTCTTCGCTTCGTCTCCCCAGCAACATGTCGACCACCTGCTTCTGGCAGGCGGCTGCTCGTCGGTACCCGGCCTGGACGAAGCCGTGTTCGGCAAGACCCAGATCAGCACCATCATCACCAACCCGTTCGCCAAGATGGCGGTTTCCAGCCACGTCAAGGCTAGACAACTCGCCATTGATGCCCCGGCGCTGTTCGTCGCCTGTGGCCTAGCCTTGCGGAGGTTCGATACAGCATGACCGCCATCCGCATCAACCTGCTGCCGCACCGCGAGCAGCGCCGCGCGCTACAGCAAAAAGCGCTGATTGCCATGATCGCGGGGGCCGCCGTTGTCGGACTGGCCGCAGTCGGCATCGGCCATTTCGTCATCACCGGCATGCAGGACCACCAGGCTGAACGCAATGCCTTCCTGAAAGCCGAGATCACCAAGTTGGACGCCCAGATCAAGGAAATCGCCCAGCTCAAGGAAAAGACCAACGCCCTGCTGGCACGCAAACAGGTCGTCGAGCAACTCCAATCCAACCGCGCCGAGGTCGTCCACCTGTTCGATGAACTGGCCCGACAGCTGCCCGACGGCATGTACTTGAAATCGCTCAAACAGGTTGGCGACAAACTGACCCTGACCGGTTATGCGCAATCCAGCGCCCGCGTCTCGACCTTGATGCGCAACATCGAGGACTCACCCTGGCTCGACGCCCCGCACCTGATCGAGGTGAAGGTATCGACCCAGAACAAGACACGGATCAACGAATTCAGCCTGGAGGCCGTTCAGACCGTACCCAGTTCCGCTCCGGCGACAGAAGCCACACCCGAGAAGAAGGCTGGCACGCCATGAACATGTCCGATCTCAACAACCTCGACCTCAGCAACCTTGCCCAGGCCCCCGTGGCGGTAAAGGGCGTGGTCGCCGGGTTCATTCTCGTCGCCATCGTCGCGGTAGGCTATTACCTCGACTGGTCACCGGCCATTGACGGGCTGAAGGTGGCCCAGGCCGAAGAGCTCAAGCTGCGCGACACCTACACGGTCAAGAAGCGCCAAGCCATCCACTACGAAGCCTACAAACAGCGCCTCGCCGATACCGAGAAGGCCCTGTCCGCCCTTCTGAAGCAGCTTCCCAACAAATCCGAAATGGATAACCTGCTCACCGACGTCAACCAGATCGGCATCGGTCGCGGCCTCGAGTTCGACCTGTTCCGCCCCGGCAACGAAACCCGGGCCGATTTCTATGCCACCCTGCCGGTCACCATCAAAGTCAACGGCGGCTATCACGATCTCGGCAACTTCGTCAGCGACATCGCCAAACTGTCACGTGTGGTCACCATCCACGACATCAACCTGGCACCGGCCAGTTCCGGCCGTCTGGTCATGGATGCCACGGTACGCACCTACCGCTACCTGGACGCCAACGAAATGACCAGCGGCGGCAAGAAGGCAGGGGAGAACAAGAAATGAGAACCTCGTTTCTGGCCCCCGTGGCAGTATGCTTGGTATTGGCCGGCTGCGGTAACGACGGCTTCGATGACCTGCGCGCATTCATGGAATCCACCGGCAAGGATGGCGGCAGCAAGATCGAGCCGCTTCCGGCCATCAAGGTAATCGACACCTTCGAATATCGGCAGGACAACCTGCAAGACCCCTTCCTGGCCCGCAACCTGCGCCCGACCGGGAAAGACTTGCCCGAGGCCGACCGCCCGAAGGAGCCCTTGGAAGAATATCCTCTGGATGCCCTGAGTATGGTCGGCACCCTGAAAAAACCAGGCCAGCCGCTACGCGCTGTCATCAAGGCCAAGGAACCCAAAGGCGGTTTCTCCTATTACACGATCAAGGTCGGCGCTCGAATCGGACTCAACTTTGGCAAGGTTACGGCCATAAATGATGACAGCCTTGAGATCAAGGAACTGATGCAGGACGCCCAGGGCGAATGGAGTTCATCCAAGGCCTTGATGAGCATGACCGAGGAAGCAGCGAGATGACGGCAACCCCGCACAACGAATTGAGGTTCAAAATGGCAAAATCGACCCGGACCCGGATTTTCAGCATGGCCACCGCGGTCGGCATGCTTATGGCCACTGCGGCCGCCCTGGCGAACGACCTGCAATCCGTCAAAGTCAGCCAGGGCACGAACAGCAGCCAAGTGTTGGTCATATCGCTGAGCGAAGCCATGGCGGCGGCGCCCATGCACTTCACCACGACGAACCCGCACCGCGTCGTCATCGACCTGCCGGGCGTCCTGAATCCGCAGGGACGCGCATCCGAATCCGTCAACTCCGGCGTTATCCGGAGCTACAACGTCGCCCAGACCGCGGACCGGACCCGTGTCGTCGTCGACCTCGCCGGCCCAGCCACCTATGACGTCAAGAAGGACAAGAACCAGCTGCTGGTTACCTTGCGCGGCTCGGAATCGACGCCCGGCACGACGGCGCCGACCCGCTTCGACAGCCAACCGGCCACTGCCGGTGGCACCATCAGCGTCCAGGACGTCAATTTCAGGCGCGGCAAGAAGGATGACAGCCGCATCGAGGTCACCCTTTCCGATCCCGGTGTCGGCATCGACATCAAGCAGAAGGGCAAGACCATCCAGGTCGATTTCCTGAACACCGTCCTGCCCAAGAACCTCCAGCGCCGGCTCGACGTGAGCGAATTCGCAACGCCGGCGCAGACCGTGGAAATGTTCACCGAAGGCCAGACCACCCGTATGGTCGTCACGCCCAAGGGCAAATGGGACTTCTTCGCCTACCAGACCGGCAAGGATTTCACCCTCGAGGTCACCCCGGTGGACGTCGCCGACAAGACCCCGGGCAAGAAGCGCTATGACGGCGAAAAACTGTCGCTGGACTTCCAGAACGTCGAAGTACGCGCCGTCCTCAAGGTCATCGCCGACTTCACCGGCCTGAATATCGTCGCCGCCGAGTCCGTTACCGGCAACATCACCCTACGCCTCAAGGACGTACCCTGGGACCAGGCCCTCGACATCATTTTGCTGACCAAAGGCCTCGACAAGCGCGAAAACGGCAACGTGATCTGGGTCGCGCCCAGCAAGGAAATGGCCGACAAGGAGAAGGAGCGCCTGGAAGCGGCCGACGTCGAGGAATTGCAGACCGAGATCGTCCGCCTTAACTACATGAGCGCGCCTGACGCCTATGCCATCCTGACCGGCAAATCGATCAACAGTGTCCAGGCCGGCGAAAAAGTTACCTGCTCGACCAAGGCGGTCGGCGTCGGCGGGCGAACCGAAACCGCTTCCGGCTCCACCGGAGCCTCCGGTGCCGTCGGCCCGAACAGCATGATTTCCAAGCGCGGCACGGTCAACTTCGATCTCAAGACCAACTCGATATTCGTCCAGGACACCTCTGCACGTATCGAAAAAATCAAGGCACTGCTGACCGAAATCGACATCCCGGCACGCCAGATCATGATCGAAGCCCGCGTCGTGGTCGCCAGCGATACATTTAGCCGCACACTCGGCGCACGCTTGGCTCTAGGCACCCGATTAGGCAGCAAGGCGGCCATCTCGACCGGTGCCGGCAGCGCAGACGCCCTCAGGACCACCACGGCCGGTGACATTTCGATGCCTGGCTATATCAACAATGCCGCAAAAACCTCCCTCGGCGCCCCGGGCGTCCTCGGCCTGAGCATTATCGAAGGTGCCGGCAACGCCATCCTCGGTCTGGAGTTGGAAGCCCTGGAGGCCGACAACCGCGGCAAGATCATATCCAACCCGCGTGTCGTCACCCAGAACCAGCAGCCGGCCGTGATCCTGCAGGGTGTGAAGATCCCCGTCGTCACCCCGGCCCAGGGCAACACCGCCGCGACGGTGACCTTCGAGGAAGCCCTGCTCTGCCTGCTGGTCGACCCGCAAGTGCTCAACAACGACGAGATCATCCTGAACGTGGAAATCCAGAAGGACACGCCCAGCGAGACCATCGTCAATGGTGACAACATCGGTATCGACACCAAGCGCGTGAAGACCCAGGTCCGGGTCAAGAACGGTGAAACCGCCGTCCTGGGTGGCATCTTCGACCAGGACCAGAAGAACAATACGAACAAGGTCCCGCTTCTCGGCGACATCCCAGTCCTGGGCCTGCTGTTCCGCAGCAACTACAAGACCGACGGCAAGTCCGAACTGATGGTCTTCCTGACCCCACGCCTGCTGGATGATGCCGCTACGCTGAAATAACGGCGCATCATGCGAAAGGGCGGCATCGATCGATGCCGCCCTTTCTTTTTGACCGTTGACACCGCTCAAATCACCAGCAACAAGCGCTCCAGCAAATACACCAGCATGATGAGCACCAATAGCGCCAAACCGGCCTTTATGCTCAACCCGGCAAAGCGCAGCCAGCGCGAATCCCGGCTGACGCCGTAACCCAGCAGGGACAGGACGATGACGATGGCGGCCAGACCGAGCAGCAGACGGACGGCCAGCATCAGGCCGCCATAATCGAGACTTGCCGGGCCAGGCGGGCAGGCGTATCGGCGGGATCGACAAAGGCCGCCCACTCCCAGGCCTCGGCGTCGTCGAGCAACGCACACAACAGCTTGTTGTTGAGGCCATGGCCGGATTTGTAGGCGGTGATGCTGCCCAGCAGGGGCGCGCCCGCCAGGTAGAAGTCGCCGACGGCGTCCAGCACCTTGTGCTTGACGAACTCGTCGGCATAGCGGAGACCATCCGCGTTGAGCACCCGGAATTCGTCCATGACGATGGCATTGTCCAGGGTGCCGCCCAGCGCCAGGCCATTGGCGCGCAAGTACTCGACCTCGTTCATGAAACCGAAGGTACGCGCTCGGCTGATCTCCTTGGTATAAGAGGTCTCGGAAAAATCGATGCTGATCTCGCTGCCGGAACGACGCAGCACGGGATGCTCGAAATCGATCTTGAAACTGACCCTGAAGCCATCGTAGGGCGCGATTTCGGCCCATTTGTCGCCTTCTTCCACACGCACCCGGCGTTTCACGCGGATGTAGCGGCGGGCAGCCTCTTGCTCCTCGATTCCAGCCGATTGCAGCAGGAACACGAAAGGCGCCGCCGAGCCGTCCAGGATAGGCACTTCGGAGGCGGATATATCGATATACAGGTTGTCGATGCCCAAGCCGGCAAGGGCGGACATCAGATGTTCGACGGTGGCGACCCGTGCGCCCTGGCATTCAAGTGCGGAACACAGGCGGGTATCGCTGACCAGATGGGGATCGACCCGGAATGTCACCGGCTCGGCCAGATCGACGCGGCGAAAAAAAATTCCGGTGTCGGGGGCAGCCGGGCGCAAGGTGAGTTCCACCTTCTGGCCCGAATGCAAACCGACACCGGTTGCGCGGATAAGTGTCTTGATCGTTCGCTGCTTAATCATGCGGCGAATTGTAGCTATTTTTACTCTTGGTTAATCCTCAATCGGCCTGTCGGCGCAGGAAGGCGGGGATATCGAGGGTCTCGATGCCCTGTTGCAGCGCTGCGTCGATGGTGGCGGCGCCCCTGCCCCGGTTGGGGTTCATGCGCATGGCGGTGGGGATCTCGTAGTCGGGGTCGGCCATTTCCACGCGGCCACCCGAGGACATGCCATAGGTACCGGTGGCCTGGACGTTGTCGACCACCACCTGGGGCTTCGCGGCCGGCTTGGCGAGGGGATTGCCGAGACCGGTCGCCACCATGGTTACGCGCAGGATATCGCCCATGGCCGGATCCATCGCGGTACCGACGATGACCGTCGCCTCTTCGGCGGTAAAGCCCTGGATCGTGTTCATGACCTCGTAGAACTCGTCCATGGTCAGGCTGTCGTCGGAGGTGATGTTGACCACCACGCCGCGGGCGCCGCGCAGATCGACGCTCTCCAGGAGCGGGCTCTTCACGGCCGCCTCGGCGGCGATGCGGGCACGCCCTTCGCCTTCGGCCTGGGCGGTACCCATCATGGCCATGCCGACCTCGCTCATGACCGTGCGCACGTCGGCGAAGTCGACGTTGATCATGCCCGGGTTGCTGATGATCTCGGCGATGCCGCCGACGGCGCTGTGCAGGACGTCGTTGGCGGCCTGGAAGGCCTCGTTCAGCTTGACGCCCCCCCCCAGCACGGTCCGCAGCTTGTCGTTCGGAATGATGATCAGGGAGTCGACGTGCTCGGCCAGGGCCTTGAGGCCATGGTCGGCGACTCGGGTACGCTTGCCTTCGAACAGGAACGGCTTGGTCACCACGGCCACGGTCAGGATGCCCAGTTCCTTGGCCACCTCGGCCACCACCGGCGCGGCGCCGGTGCCGGTACCGCCACCCATGCCGGCGGTGATGAACAACATGTCGGCGCCGTCGATCACCTCGGCGATGCGTTCACGATCCTCCAGCGCGGCCTCACGGCCGATCTCGGGCCGGGCGCCGGCGCCCAGACCCTTGGTCACGTTGGTGCCGATCTGCAACTGGATCGGCGCCTGGTTACGGCGCAGGGCCTGGGCGTCGGTATTGACGGCCAGGAACTCCACCCCGGTCATGCCCTTGTTGATCATGTGGTCCACGGCGTTGCCACCGCAACCACCCACACCGATCACCTTGATGACGGCGTCCTGTACATCCATTTCCTCGAGTTCGAACAGCATATCCCTCTCCTTTTCACGCGCAAAAAGACAACAAAACTAAAAAGTGTTCTTGAACCACGACTTCATCCGTTCCATTACCTGGCCGAAGCTGGCCGCCTCGATCTTGGCCGCCTCGTCCAGCTCATGTTTCTCCAAGCCCGCCATCAGCAGGCCGACGCCGGTTGCGTAGGCCGGGCTGCGCACCCGCTCCGACAGGCCGCCGACGTATTCAGGCACCCCCACCCGCACCGGCACGTGGAAGACCTCCTCGGCCAGTTCCACCATGCCCTTCATCAGGCTGCTGCCGCCGGTCAGGACGATGCCCGAGGAGATCTGCTCCTCGAAACCCGAGCGGCGCAGTTCGGCCTGGACCAGGCTGTACAACTCCTCGACCCGTGGCTCGATCACCTCCGAAAGCAACTGTTTGGACAGCATGCGGGCGCCGCGCTCGCCGATGCCCGGCACCTCGATCATTTCCCGCGCGTCGGCGAGCTGGCGCAGGGCGATGCCGTGCTGGATCTTCAGGTCCTCGGCCTCGCGGGTCGGGGTGCGCAGGGTCATGGCGATGTCGTTGGTGATCTGGTCGCCGGCGATCGGCAGCACCGCGGTGTGCTGGATCGCCCCGCGCGTGAACACCGCCAGGTCGGTGGTACCACCGCCTATATCGACCAGGGCGACGCCGAGATCCTTCTCGTCCTCGTTCAGGACCGCCAGGCTGGACGCGAGCGGTTGCAGGATCAGATCCTTCACCTCCAGGCCGCAGCGGCGCACGCATTTGACGATGTTCTGGGCCGCCGAGACGGCGCCGGTGACGATGTGCACCTTCACCTCCAGGCGCACGCCGGACATGCCGAGCGGCTCGCGCACGCCCTCCTGGCCGTCGATGATGAATTCCTGCGGCAGCACATGCAGGATCTGCTGGTCGGTCGAGATGTTCACCGCCCGTGCCGTCTCCACCACGCGGTCGATATCGTTCTGGGTCACCTCGCGGTCGCGGATCGGCACCATGCCGTGCGAATTGAGCGACCGGATGTGGCTGCCGGCGATGCCGGTATAGACCTGGCCGATCTTGCAGTTGGCCATCAGTTCGGCATCCTCGAGGGCGCGCTGGATCGCCGACACGGTGGCCTCGATGTTGACCACCACACCCTTCTTGAGCCCGCGCGACTGGGCCACGCCCATGCCCAGGATGTTGATGCCGCCCTCCGGCGGCACCTCGGCCACCATGGCGACGATCTTCGACGTTCCGATGTCCAAACCGACGATCAAGTCCTTGTTCTCTCGCATCTTGCTCATCTCATGTGCGCGCTTCGCCCTGGACGGCGAAGCCATTTGGATAACGCATGTCGACCCGGCGGATGCCCACGACCCGGGTCGCCACCAGCGGGTAGAAGGTCGCGAAGCGCCGTAGCCGCTCGTCCAAGCGCTCCCGCCCCAGGTCCACGGTTACGCCATCGGCCAGGTCGATGCGCCAGGCCCGACGGGCGTCGACCCGGATGCCGGCGATGCGCCAGCCCTTGTCGCCGAGCAGCCTGGTGAATTCGCCGTAGCGGGTCGCCACTTCCAGTTCCATCCCCTCCGGCGCGTGAAAACGCGGCAACCCCTGCCAGGGCCGGACCGGAAACACCTCGCCCTGGACATTGAGCATGGCCTGGTCATTCCAAGCCGCCGCCGGAACCTGTTCTTCCAGTTCCACCACCAGGCCATCCGGCCATTGCCGCCGTACCGTCGCGGCGCGCACCCAGGCCAAAGCCTCGAAACCTCGCTGTACCGCCTCCAGGTCGACCGAGAACAAGCCGCCGGACAATCCCCTGAAGATCGGCGCGATGCCCTGCCGGGTCTCCTTGTGGACAGCACCACGCACCTCGACCGTATGCACCGGCAACCAGGTCTCGACCGCCTGCCGGCCCGCCATCCAGAAGGCGAACAGCACCGTGGCGGCCAGGATCAGGCCGCTCAGGCGGTTGAGGGCGACCGGGTCATGCCACATCGGCCAGCTCCAGGATACGCAGGCACAATTCGTCGAAACTGATGCCGGCCGCGCGCGCCGCCATCGGCACCAGGCTGTGGCCGGTCATGCCCGGCGAGGTGTTGATCTCCAGCAGGTAGGGGCGCCGATCCTCGGACAGCAGGATGTCGACCCGGCCCCAGCCCCGGCAGCCGAGTACCGCGAAGGCCTGCCGGGCGAGCTCTTGCATCTCCGCCGCCAGGGCCTCGGGCAGTTCGGCCGGGCAGACGTAGCGGGTGTCGTCGCGGAAATACTTGGCTTCGTAGTCGTAGAAATCCGTAGTCGGGACGATCTGAACCACCGGCAGGGCGGTGTCGCCCAGGATGGCGACCGTGAACTCGCCGCCCGCCATGTAGCGCTCGGCCAGGACCAGGGAGTCGTACTTCGCTGCTGCCTCGTAGGCGGCGCGCAGACCGCCGTGCTCCCTGACCTTGCTGACCCCGACGCTGGAGCCTTCGTTGGCCGGCTTGACGAACAGGGGCAGGCCGAGTTGCCGCTCGACGGCGTCGAAATCGCTCTCCGCCGTGAGCAGCGCGTAGTCCGGCACCGGCAGGCCGGCGGCCTGCCAGATCAACTTGCTGCGCCACTTGTCCATGCCCAGGGCCGAGGCCATGACACCGCTGCCGGTATAGGGGATGCCCAGCAGGGTCAGCGCACCCTGCAGGGTGCCATCCTCGCCGCCGCGACCGTGCAGGCTGATCATCACGCGCTCGAAGCCGGCCTGCTCCAGGGCCGCCAGGCCCTGCTCCGCCGGGTCGAAGGGATGCGCATCGACGCCCTGGCGCTTGAGAGCGGCCAGCACCGCGCCGCCGCTGTTCAGGGAGACTTCCCGTTCCGCCGAGCGGCCGCCCAGCAGTACGCCCACTTTGTGGCTCCGGCCGCTTTGCTTAACATTCGCTCCGCTCACGTTAGCCTGCGCCGAAACTACGTTTTCAAACTTACCGCTCACCGATGATCCTCACTTCCCTAATCAATTCCACACCGGTGCGTTCCCGCACCGTCGTTTCCACCTGATCGATCAAGTCCTCGATATCCGTCGCCGTGGCGCCGCCGGCGTTGACGATGAAATTGGCGTGCTTTTCCGACACCTGGGCACCGCCCAGCCGCATCCCCTTCAGGCCGCACGACTCGATCAGACGCGCGGCGTGGTCGCCCGGCGGGTTGCGGAACACCGAGCCGGCATTCGGCAACTGCAAGGGCTGGCTGGCGATGCGCCGCTTGAGCAACTCCTTGATCTGCGCCCGGCTGGCGCGGCCATCGCCGC
Organism: Thiobacillus sp.; assembly: GCA_013335435.1. Taxonomy (GTDB): domain Bacteria; phylum Pseudomonadota; class Gammaproteobacteria; order Burkholderiales; family Thiobacillaceae; genus Parasulfuritortus. The sequence continues at coordinate 28,501 of JAAXVP010000001.1, forward strand.
GCGGCAGCAGGAACCAGGCGGCGGCGAACCATTCGGCGCGCGGCCCGTCCGGGGCGACATGGCGGTAGCCGACCCGGAACTCGCGCGGCGAACGCCGGCGCGTCTCGCCCTGCCGGTTCACGGTCAGCACCTGGGTGACCGAGCCCCAGGTCTCCTGGCCATAGCAGCCGGCGTTCATGGCCAGGGCACCGCCCACCGTGCCGGGAATCCCGGCCAGGAACTCGGCCCCGATCAGATCGTGGTTGGCCGCGAAGCGTGCCAGCTTGGGGCTCGACACCCCGGCCTCGGCGTAGACCAGACCCAAGGTGGAATCGGTTCGACGCTCGGATTGGCGCCGTTCCTCCAATTCGCAGCGATTGAGCGCGCCGTGAAGGAACAGAGAGGTACCCTTGAGGCCACCGTCACGCACCAGCAGGTTGCTGCCCAGGCCGATGACATGCAGGGGCTCGGCCTCGGGCAGGTCGCGCAGAAACGCACACAGGTCGTCCAGGTCGGCCGGGCTGTAGACCCGCTCGGCCTTGCCACCTGCGCGCCAGCTGACGTGCCGGCTCATGTCGACGTCGCGTTCGAGGCGGCCGCGCAGCGTCATGCCTGCTCCCCCATGGCGGCCAGCTGGCCCGGCACCTGGCCGATCGAGCCGGCACCCATGACCAGCACCACGTCGCCGTCCTGGACGAAGTCGGCCACGGCCTGCGGCAACTCCGCCACTTCGCCGACGAACACCGGCTCCACCTTGCCGGCCACGCGCACCGCCCGGGCCAGGCTGCGGCCGTCGGCGGCGACGATGGGCGCCTCGCTGGCGGCATAGACCTCGGTCAACAACACGGCATCGGCCAGCGACAGGACCTGGACGAAATCCTCGAACAGATCGCGGGTACGGGTATAGCGGTGCGGCTGGAAGGCCAGGACCAGGCGCCGCCCCGGAAAAGCGCCGCGCGCGGCGGCCAGGGTGGCGCGCATCTCGACCGGGTGGTGGCCATAGTCGTCGACCAGGGTGAATCCGCGCCCGTCCGCCAATTTGATCTCGCCATAGCGCTGGAAGCGCCGGCCCACCCCGGAGAACCCGGCCAGGGCGCGCTGGACGGCCGCGTCCGGCACCTGCATCTCCCAGGCCACGCCGATCGCCGCCAGGGCATTCAACACGTTATGCATGCCCGGCAGATTGAGGCGGACTTCGATCGGCGAGCGGGTGCCGTTGCGCAAGGCGGTAAAACACATGCCCGAGGCCTCGGCGCGGATGTCCACGGCCTGGATGGCACAGTCGTCCGTGGTGCCGTAGGTCATCACCGGCTTGTCGATCCGGGGCAGCAATTCGCGGATCACCGGATCATCGGCGCAGACCACCGCCATGCCCCAGAACGGCAGCCGTTGCAGGAACTCGACGAAGGCCGACTTCAGGCGCTCGAAATCGTGACCGTAGGTCTCCATGTGGTCGGCGTCGATGTTGGTCACGATGGACAGCACCGGCGACAGGTGCAGGAAGGAGGCGTCCGATTCGTCCGCCTCGGCCACCAGCCATTCGCCCTTGCCCAGCTTGGCATTGGCGCCGGCGGCCAGGAGCTTGCCGCCGATCACGAAGGTGGGGTCCAGGCCGGCCTCGCCCAGCACGCTGGCGACCAGGCTCGTCGTGGTGGTCTTGCCATGGGTGCCGGCCACCGCGATGCCCTGCTTGAAGCGCATCAGTTCGGCCAGCATCATCGCCCGCGCCACCACCGGGACATGGGCGGCGCGTGCCGCCTGCACCTCGGGGTTGTCCTCCTTGATCGCCGACGAGATGACCAGGACATCGGCACCGGTGACGTTCGCTTCGGCATGGCCCTGGAACACCCTGGCGCCCATGCCGACCAGACGCTGCGTCACCGCATTGCTGGCGGCATCGGAACCGGACACCTGGTAACCCAGGTTGATCAGCACCTCGGCGATGCCGCTCATGCCGGCGCCGCCGATGCCGACGAAGTGGATGCGACGGACTTTGTGTTTCATTTCGCGATCTCCTTGACCACCGCGACCATGGCGCGGGTGGCCTCCGGCTTGGCCAGGGCGCGGGCCTGCTCGGCGCGTTTCTGCAACTCGACGCGCTCAAGGCCGGCCAGCCAGGCCGCCAGTTTTTCGACAGTCAATTCGCCCTGCGGCATCAGCCAGGCCGCTTCGGAGTCGGCCAGGAAGCGGGCGTTCAGGGTCTGGTGGTCGTCGACCGCGGACGGGAACGGCACCAGGGCCGCCGGCACCCCTGCCGCGGCCAGTTCCGCCACCGTCGAGGCGCCGGCGCGGCAGATCACCACGTCGGCCCAGGCGTAGGCGGCGGCCATGTTGTCGATGAAGGCCAGGCACTCGGCCTCGACGCCGGCGGCCTGGTAGTTCGCCCGCAATTCCTCGATGTTGCGGGCCCCGGCCTGGTGGCGGACCTCCGGGCGGCGCTCGGCCGGAATCAGGGCCAGGGCCTGCGGCACCGTTTCGTTGAGCGCCTTGGCGCCCAGGCTGCCACCGACCACGAGCAGACGCAGACGGCCTTGGCGGCCGGCGTAGCGCTCGGCCGGCGCCGGCAGCGCGGCGATGGCGGCGCGCACCGGATTGCCGACCCATTCGGTCCGCACCTTGCCGCACGGGATGGGGCGGTCGACCGGGTTGGCGAAGGCGCCCGGCAGGCCGAGCAAGACCCGATCGGCCAGGCAGGCCAGAACCCGGTTGGTCATGCCGGCGACCGCGTTCTGCTCGTGGATCGCCAGGGGCTTGTTGAGCAACGAGGCCATCATGCCGCCTGGGAAGGCGACGTAGCCGCCCAGGCCGGCCACGACATCGGGCCGGATCCGGCGGATCGCCCGCAGGGCCTGCCAGAAGGCGCGCAGGATGCGCAACGGCAGCAGGAACAGGCTGGCCGGACCCTTGCCGCGCACGCCGGAGAAGTCGACCCAGGCCATCTCGAAGCCGCGCTCGCCGACCAGGCGCGCTTCCATGCCCTCGCGGGTACCCAGCCAGACCACCCGCCAGCCTTCGCTGCGCAGCGACTCGGCCACCGCCAGGGCCGGCATGACATGGCCGCCGGTGCCGCCGGCCATGATCAGCGCGGTGCGGGGCAGCGCGTTCATGCGTGCCTCCGTTCTGGCTCACCAAGGTTTTGCCTCCGGCCGCCGCTACGCGGCTTAACGTGCTGACGCACGTTAGCCTGCGCCGAAACCGCTGCCATTTGGCCTGTGCAAACGTAAGTGGAGAAATCCATAGTCATCATTGCCGCTTACCTTTCATGAGGCAGCGGTTTTCAAAATCGATCCGCACCACCAGGGCGATCGCCAGGCAGTTGGCGACGATGCCTGAGCCGCCGTAGCTCATCAGCGGCAGGGTCAGGCCCTTGGTCGGCAGCAGGCCCAGGTTGACGCCCATGTTGATGAAGCCCTGCACCGCCATCCACATGCCGACGCCCTGGGCGACCAGGGCCTGGAAGTTGCGCCCCATCAGGGCGGCCTGCCAGCCGATCGAGAAGGCGCGCCAGATCAGCCAGGCGAACAGGCCGATCACCGCGATCACGCCGAAGAAGCCGAGTTCCTCGCCGATCACGGCGAGCAGGAAGTCGGTGTAGGCCTCGGGCAGGTAGAACAGCTTCTCGACGCTGTCGCCCAGGCCGACCCCGGTCCACTCGCCGCGCCCGAAGGCGATCAAGGCGTGCGACAGCTGGTAGCCGGCACCGTAGGGATCCTTCCAGGGATCGAGGTAGCCGAGCACCCGCTCGCGCCGGTAGTCCGAGGTGACGATCATGAGCACGAAACTGATCGCCAGCATGGTCGACAGGCCCAGGAACAGGCGCGCGTTGAATCCGCCCAGGAAGATGATGCCCAGGGCGATGGCGACGATGACCACGAAGGCGCCGAAGTCCGGCTCCAGCAGGAGCAGGCCGCCGACCATGACCATGACTCCGAACATGGGCAGGAAGCCCTGGCGCAGTTCATGCATCATGGCCGCCTTGCGTACCGTGTAGTCGGCGGCGTAGATCACCGTGAACAGCTTGACGAACTCGGAGGGCTGGAAGTTGCCCAGGGGGCCGAGCGGAATCCAGCGCCGGCTGCCGTAGACCACCTTGCCGATGCCGGGAATCAGGACTGCGACCAGCAAGAGCACGCCGATCACGAACAGCCAGGGCGCCGCCTTCTGCCACAGGTTGGACGGCAGCTGGAAGGCCCCATAGGCGGCGGCCAGGCCGGCCACCAGGTACATGGCGTGGCGGAACAGATAGATGGTCGGCTGGTGGCTGGCGCTCTTGGCCTCGGCGATGGCGGCGGAGGCGGAATAGACCATCACCAGGCCCAGGCCGAGCAGGGCGAACACGCTCCAGAGCAGGGCCCAGTCGTAAGGCGCCATGGCGGTGCGGCGGAGGGCGGCGTTATGGAACACGCTTGTCCTCCAGCGCACGCACCGCGGCGATGAACACCTCGGCGCGGTGGGCGTAGTTGCGGAACATGTCCCAGCTGGCGCAGGCCGGCGAGAGCAGGACCACATCGCCCGGCTCGGACAGTTCGTAGGCCTTGGCGACCGCCTCGGCCATGGTCTCGGCGCGCACCACCGGGCAGGCGCCGGCGATGGCCGCCTCGACCAGGGGGCCGTCGCGGCCGATCTGGACCACGACGCGGGCATTGCCCACCGCGGAGCGCAAAGGCGCGAAGTCCTGGCCCTTGCCGTCGCCGCCGGCGATCAGCACCACCGGCTGGGTGAAGCCCTTGAGGGCGGCGGCCGTGGCACCCACGTTGGTGCCCTTGGAATCGTCGTAGAAGGTCCGTCCGGCCACCTCGGCGACGAACTCGACCCGATGCGCCAGGCCCTTGAAGTTCTTCAACGCCGCCAGCATCGGCTCGTACTTGAGGCCGACCGCCCGGCACAAGGCCAGGGCGGCGAGCGCGTTGGCGGCGTTATGCAGACCCGCGATGGTCAGCTCGTCGGCCGGGAACAGGCGCTCGGCGCCCTTGGCCAGCCACAGCCGGCCGTCGCGCTCGGCCAGGCCCCAGTCGGCCGCGGTCATGCCGGCGTCCAGGCCGAAAGTCTCGACCCGGCCCTCGGGCCTGGCCATGGCCATGACCATGGCATCGTCGCGGTTGAGCACCTGGACGCCGCCGCCGAACACCCGCGCCTTGGCCGCCGCATAGTCGGCCAAGGTCGCGTAGCGGTCCATATGGTCCTCGGAGATGTTGAGCACCGTGGCCGCGGTCGGGCGCAGGCTGGCCGTGGTCTCGAGCTGGAAGCTGGACAGTTCCAGAACCCAGACGTCGGGGCCCTTGCCGTCGATCTCGCGCTCGGCCAGGGCATCGAGAACCGGCAGGCCGATGTTGCCGGCCACCACGGTATCCAGGCCGGCGGCGGCGCACAGGTGGCCGGCCAGGCTGGTGACCGTGCTCTTGCCGTTCGAGCCGGTGATGGCGATGACCTTGGATTTGCTGCCTGGCCCCGGTTGGCCCAGCGCCCGTGCGAACAACTCGACATCACCGACGACATCCTTGCCGGCGCGGACGGCCGCGGCGATCTCAGGCGTCGCCAAGGCGACGCCGGGGCTGACCACGACCAGATCGGCCCAGGCGAAATCGGCCGGATCGAAACCGCCCAGGTTCAGCTTCACTTCCGGGAAGGCCTCGGCCATCTGGTGGGCATGGGGCGGCTCCGTCCGGCTGTCGGTGCCGCGCACCTCGGCGTCGTGCTCCAGCAGCCAGCGCACGCAGGACGCGCCGGTATCGCCCAGTCCCACGACCAGGGCCTTTTTGCCGGAGGGGTTGTAGGCCGATTTCATGCCGTCACCGCAGCTTCAGACTCGCCAGGCCGATGAGCACCAGCATCATCGAGATGATCCAGAACCGGACCACGACTTGCGTCTCCTTCCAGCCCTTCTTCTCGAAGTGGTGGTGGATCGGCGCCATCAGGAAGACGCGCTTGCCGCGCAGCTTGAAGGAGCCGACCTGGAGCATGACCGAGACGGTCTCGGCGACGAACACGCCGCCCATGATGAACAGGACGATCTCCTGGCGGACGATCACCGCCACCACGCCGAGGGCCGCGCCCAGGGCCAGGGCGCCGACGTCGCCCATGAACACCTCGGCCGGGTAGGCGTTGAACCACAGGAAGGCGAGGCCGGCGCCGACCATGGCCGAGCAGAACACCACCAGTTCGCCGGCGCCGGGGATGAAGGGCAGGCCCAGGTATTTCGAGAACACCGCGTGGCCGGCCACGTAGGCGAAGATGGCGAGCGCCCCGGCCACCATCACGGTGGGCAGGATGGCCAGGCCGTCGGCGCCGTCGGTCAGGTTGACCGCGTTGCTGGAGCCGACGATGACGAAATAGGCCAGCATGACGAAGCCGGCGACGCCGAGCGGCATCACGGCATGCTTGAAGAAGGGCACGATCAGCTCGGTCTGGGCCGGCAGGTGGGCCGACCAGGCCAGCCAGGCGGCCACCACCAGGGCGATCACCGACTGCCAGAAGTACTTCCAGCGCGAGGCCAGGCCCTTGGGGTTCTTCTCGACCACCTTGCGCCAGTCGTCGACCCAGCCGATGGCGCCGAAGCCGACCAGGGTGATCAGGGCGATCCAGACGTAGCGGCTGGTCAGGTCGGCCCACAACAGGGTGGTCACCGTGATCGCCGACAGAATCAGGGCGCCGCCCATGGTCGGCGTGCCGGCCTTGACCAGGTGGGTCTGCGGGCCGTCGTCGCGCACCGGCTGGCCGACCTTCAGCTCGGTCAGCATGCGGATCATGCGCGGCCCGAGGACGAAGGAGATCACCAGCGCGGTCAGGGCCGCCAGCACGGCGCGCAAGGTGATGTAGCCGAACACGTTGAAGGCGCGGATGTCGTGGCCGAGCCACTGGGCCAGGGTCAGGAGCATACGTGTGCCTCCACGAACGAATTCACCACCCGCTCCATCTTCATGAAGCGGGATCCCTTCACCAGCACGGTGGCATCCGGACCGAGCGCGTTCTCGACCTCGGCCAGCAGTTCCTCGATGCGCTCGAAGTGCATGCCGCCCTCGCCGAAGGCCTTGACTGCCTCGATGCTCAGGTCGCCCAGGCAAAGCAGACGGTCGAGGCCGGCCTGCTTCGCCGCCGCGCCGATCTCGCGGTGCAGCTCGACCGCGTTCGGCCCCAGTTCGCCCATGTCGCCCAGGACCAGGATGCGGGTGCCTTTCTGCGCCGCCAGCACGGCGATGGCCGCCGTCACCGAGTCGGGATTGGCGTTGTAGGTATCGTCGAGCAGGCGCGCGCCCAGGATGCAGGGGTGCGCCTGCAGGCGTCCCTTGACCCCGGCGAACAGGGCCAGGCCGCGGGCGATGTCGGCCGGCGGCACCTCCAGCACCCAGGCCGCCGCGGCAGCGGCGACGGCATTCCTGACGTTGTGCAGGCCGGGCACGTTGAGCGTGGCCGCCACGCTGCCGGATGGCGTATGCAGGGTCAGCTCGGCGCCGAAATCGCCCAGCCGGTAGTCGGCGCGCACGTCGCCGTGCTTGACGCCGAAGGTCACGACCCGGCGGTCGCCGGCCATTTCGCGCCAAAGCTCGGCGTGGACGTCGTCGGCACAGACCAGGGCGACGCCGTCCGCCTTCAAGCCGTTGTAGATCTCGCCCTTGGCATGCGCCACCGCCTCGACCGTGCCCAGGCCTTCCAGGTGGGCGCGCAGGGCGTTGTTGACCAGGGCGGCGTCGGGGCTGGCCAGGCGGCTCAGGTAGTCGAGCTCGCCGGGGTGGTTCATGCCCATCTCGAGGACCGCGTAGCGGTGTTCCGGGGCCAGCCGGAGCAGGGTCAACGGCATGCCGATCTCGTTGTTGAAGTTGCCGCTGGTCGCCAGCACCGCGGCCTCGCCGGCGTAGGCATTGAGGATGCCGGCGAGCATCTCCTTGACCGTGGTCTTGCCGTTGCTGCCGGTGATCGCCATGACCCGCGCCGGCAACTGGCTGCGGTGCCAGGCGGCCAACTGGCCGAGGGCCAGGCGGGTGTCCTTGACCACGATGGCGGGCGAGACGTCGAGTCCGGCCGAGGCCTCGACCATGACCGCGCCAGCCCCTTGCCCGATGGCGCGGGTGGCGAAATGGTGGCCGTCGTAACGACCGCCGCGCAGGGCGACGAACAGGGCGCCGGCCGGCAGGTTGCGGCTGTCGGTCGACACCGTCGTGAATTCGACGTCCGGGCCGACCGCCGAGGCTTGCAGGGCGGATGCGGCTTCATGCAGACGCATGCTGATACTCCTTGAGCAGATGTTCCGCCGTGGCGATGTCCGAGAACGGCCGGCGCACCCCCTGGCTTTCCTGGTAGTCCTCGTGGCCCTTGCCGGCGATCAGGACGACGTCGCCGGGGCGTGCCTCGGCGATGGCGCCGGCGATGGCCCGGGCGCGGTCGAGTTCGACCCGCTCCCGGCCGGCCATGCCGACCCGGATCTCGGCGACGATGTCGGCCGGGTCTTCGTGGCGCGGGTTGTCGCTGGTGACGATGGCGAGGTCGGCCAGGCGGGCCGCCACCTCGCCCATGAGCGGGCGCTTGCCCTTGTCGCGGCCGCCGCCGCAACCGAACACGCAGATCAGGCGGCCGCGGGTGAGCGGACGCAGGGTGGCGAGGGCCTTTTCCAGGGCATCCGGGGTGTGGGCGTAATCGACCACCACGGCTGGCGCGTCGGCCGGGCCGGCAATCCGGTGCATGCGGCCGGGCGCCGGCCGGACCTGGCTCAGGACGGCCAGGGCGTCGTCCAGGGCAATGCCGCTGGCCAGCAGGGCGGCCAGACAGGCGAGCAGGTTGTCGGCATTGAAGCGGCCCATCAGGGCGGCCTTCAGATCACCCCGGCCCCACGGCGTATCGACCGTCATGCTCAAGCCGTCGGCGTCGAGGCGCAGACCGCTGCCGCGCACTTCGCCGCAGTCGATACCATAACCCAGGCGCTCGACCGGCCGGCCGGCGAGGTCGGCATGCAGACGCCGACCCAACTCGTCCTCCAGGTTGAGTACCGCCCACTTGAGGCCGGGCCAGTCGAACAGGCGCGCCTTGGCGTGGGCGTAGGCGGCCATGTCGCCGTGATAGTCGAGATGGTCGCGCGACAGGTTGGTCAACACGGCGACATCGAATGCGACCCCGGCCACCCGGCCCTGGTCGAGCGCATGCGAGGACACCTCCATGGCCACGCCGGCCGCGCCGGCGTCCCGGTAGCCGGCCAGCAGGCCCTGCAGGGTGACGGCATCCGGCGTGGTATGGCTGGCGCCCGCCAGCTCGTCGGGGAAGCCGTTGCCCAGGGTGCCGATGACGGCGGTCTTGCGACCGAGCCGGCCCAGGCAGTCGGCCAGCCAGTGGCTGCACGAAGTCTTGCCGTTGGTGCCGGTGATGCCGACCAGCCAGAGCGTCTCCGAAGGTCGGCCCCACCAGTCTCCGGCCAGCTCGGCGGCCCGGCCGCCGAGGCCGGCGACCGGCCAGTTCGGCAGCTTCAGTTCGGCCGGCCAGGCATAACCTTCCGCCTCCCAGACCACCCCGGCGGCACCGGCCGCAACGGCAGCCGGGATGTACCGACGGCCGTCGTGCACGCCGCCCGGCATGGCCAGGAAGATATCGCCCGGCCCGACCTTGCGGCTGTCGGCGGTCATGCCGGCGGCACCAGGCAGGCTACGACGGATTTCGCTTGCCAGGCTCATGTCGCCTCCCCCACCACGCTGCTCGGGGTCGGGATGTCTTCCAGCGGGGCATCCGGGGCGATGGCCATGAAGCGCAGGGCTCCGGCCATGACCTTGCTGAACACCGGCGCGGCGACCAGGCCACCGTAGTATTCCTTGCCGCCCGGCTCGTCGATCATCACCGCCACCACCAGGCGCGGATCGGATACCGGCGCCAGGCCGACGAAGGAGGCGATGTACTTGTCCGCCGAATAGCCACCCTTGGCGGCCTTGTGCGCGGTGCCGGTCTTGCCGGCGACGCGATAGCCCATGACCCTGGCCTTGGGCGCCGTGCCGCCGTCCTGGGTCACCGCCTCCATCATGCCGCGCAGGGTTCGTGCCGTATCGCTCTGCATGACCCGGACACCCAGGGCCGCCTCGTTGCGCTTCAGGACCGTGAGCTTGGGCAGGATGCCGTCGTCGGCGAAGGCGCAGTAGGCGCGCGCCAGTTGCAGCAGGCTGACCGAGAGGCCGTGGCCGTAGGCCATGGTGGCCTTCTCGATCGGCCGCCAGGACTCGTACGGGCGCAGGCGGCCGCCCACCTCGCCAGGGAAGCCGGAGCCGGGCACCGTGCCGAAGCCGGCCCGGCTGAGCATGGACCAGTAATCCTCGGACTTCATGTCGAGGGCGATCTTGGCCGCGGCAACGTTGCTCGACACCTTGATCGCCTCGGCGATGTCGATCACGCCCTTGGCATGGACATCGCTGATCCGCTTGTCGCCCACCATGAACCAGCCCGGGCCGGTATCGATACGGGTCTGCGGGGTCACCACGCCGGCCTCCAGGGCGGCCGCGACGACGAAGGGCTTCATGGTCGAACCCGGCTCGAAAGTGTCCGTCACCACCCGGTTGCGCGAGCGGTCCTTGGTCATGGTGGCGCGGTTGTTCGGGTTGTAGGTCGGCACGTTGACCAGGGCCAGGACCTCGCCGGTGCGGGCATCCAGGACCACCAGGGCGCCCGCCTTGGCACGCTGCTCGGCGACCGCGGCGACCAGCTCGCGATAGGCCAGGTACTGCAATTGCAGGTTGATGCTCAGGGTCAGGTCCTGGCCGTGCTTGGGCGCGCGCTGCTGCTCGACCACCTCGATGATGTTGCCCATGCGGTCGCGCACCACGCGCTTGGCGCCTGGCTTGCCGGCCAGCCAGGACTGGTAGGCGTACTCCAGGCCTTCGAGGCCCTTGTCCTCGACCCCGGTGACGCCCAGCACCTGCCCCATCACCTCGCCGGCGGGGTAATAACGGCGGAACTCCGGCTTCGCGTAGACACCTTTCACGTCCAGGGCCAGGGCCGCGGCGGAGACCTCGGGCGGCAACTGACGCCGGAGATAGACGAAGCTCTTTTTCTTGTCCTTGAACTGGGCGCGCAAGTCATCCGGTTCCACGCCAAGGCGGCTGGCCAAGGCCTGGATCTGGCCCGGCGTGGCCTCGGCCTCGCTCGGGTTGAGCCAGACTGACTCCACCGGCGTGCTGATGGCCAACGGGTCGCCGCGCCGGTCGGTGATCATGCCCCGATGAGCCGGGATGTCGACGATACGCTGGACACGGATCTCGCCCTGCTTGGTCAGGAAGTCGTTCTGCCAACCCTGCAGATAGGCGGCACGGGCGGTGAGGGCGACGAAGCCGCCGAACACCAGCGTCATCACCAGGCGCATGCGCCAGCGTTGTAGGTCGCGCGGCAACAGGCCCTTGCGGCTCATGGCCGGGCCTCCGCGGGGGTGTCGACATCGGCCCGGATCACCTGGATATGCTTGAGGTCGGGTACCGACATGTGCAACTGGCCCTGGGCGATCTGCTCGATGCGGGAATGCATCGACCAAGTGCTCTGCTCGAGTTGCAGCCGGCCCCACTCGATATCCAGTTCGCGGCCGTGCCGCTCCATGGACTGGAGTTCCACAAACAACTTGCGCGCCTGATGGCGCGCAGTGACGACGGCGAGGGCGCAGACGGCCAGCATGATCGCCAGGGGTACGGTCAACTTGGACATGCCCCCTCCTTGGCGCCGGCCTCGGTTCGTTCGGCCACCCTGAGCACGGCGCTGCGCGCGCGCGGGTTGCGCGCCACTTCCGCCGCCGAGGGCCGGATGGCGCGTCCGACCAGGCGCAGGCGGCCCTGGCCGGCGTCCCCGGTGACCGGAATCTCGGGCGGCAGCTCCTCGCCCTTACTCTCGTCGCGCATGAAGCGCTTGACCAGGCGATCCTCCAGGGAATGGAAGCTGATCACCGCCAGGCGGCCGCCCGGGCGCAGCATGTCGACCGCGCGCGGTAGCGCGTCGGCGATTTCCTCAAGTTCGCGGTTAACGTGAATCCGGACAGCCTGAAAGGTGCGCGTGGCCGGGTCCTGGCCCCGTTCGCGGGTGCGCACTGCCCCGGCACAGATCTCCGCCAACTGGCGGGTCGTGGTGATGGGCTGCTGCGTGCGCGCCGCGACAATCGCCCTTGCAACCGACTTAGCAAACCGCTCTTCGCCATAATCCCTCACTACTCGGGCAATCTCGTCCTCGGGCGCCTGGTTCAACCAGTCCGCCGCGCTCTCGCCCCGGCTGGTATCCATGCGCATGTCCAACGGGGCCTGGTGGCGGAAACTGAAGCCGCGCCCGGCGGTATCGATCTGCGGACTCGACACGCCGAGGTCGAACAGGATGCCGTCGGCAGTGTCGACGCCGTGCTCATGCGCCACTTCGGCCAGGCGGCTGAACGGGGCGTGGGCAAGGCTGAAACGGGCGTCGGTCCAGGCAGCGCCGGCCGCCACCGCCTCGGGGTCGCGGTCCAGGGCCAGGAGCCGGCCCGATTCACCCAGTTGCGCCAGGATGGCCCGGCTATGGCCGCCGCGCCCGAAGGTGGCGTCGACGTACACGCCGCCCGGCTTCACATCAAGACCGGCGACGGCCTCGTCCAGCAAGACCGTTACGTGTGCGGCGCCGGTCACAGCGAGAAGCCCTTGAGGCCGTCCGGCACCTCGCCGCGGCGCATGGCCTCGTCGAGCTGGGCCGGCAGATCGACCACGGCGTCGCACTGGGCCTGCCAGGCCGCCGCACTCCAGATTTCGAATTTGTTGCCCTGGCCCAGCATGACCACGTCCCGATCCAGCCGGGCACGCTCGCGCAGCAGGGCGGGCAACAGGATGCGACCGGCGCCGTCCATGTCCAGGTCGGTTGCCGAGCCGACCAGGAGGCGCTGCATCTGGCGGCTGAGCGGATCGAAACTGGGCAGGGCGTTGAGCTTCTGCTCGATGGGCTCCCACTCGGGGAAGGGATACAGAAGAAGGCAGGCGCTCGGGTCCAGAGTAAGCACGAGCCGACCGCCGCAACGCTGCATCAGCGTGTCGCGGTATTTGGTCGGTATCGCCAGACGGCCCTTGCCGTCCAAGGCGATTGGTGTCGCTCCTCTGAACATCGTCGTCTCCGGGGCCCAGTTTCTCCACTAAACCCCACATTCCTCCACAATCTCCCACTCGGGGCCACTATAGAGAAGGGAAAGCCGGGGAGTCAAGGCCGGAATGTCATTTTTTTTAATGACAACAATGACTTACAGAGCAATCTGGAACGACTATGCAATCGGAATTAAAGCACTAGACCGCGTACTTAAAGTAGTTTGTTAAGTATCGCCCGGAAACCACCATGCCGTCGTGACAGGAACACGCCGACTCAGCGAAAAAACCCACACCCCGCTGCGCCAGCCTGAGTAGACCTGCTCATGGACTTACCCAATGCCATGACGGATAAACGCCAAAGGTTTTTCGGGCACCGGCCGTTAATAGAGTGGCCAGAGTACGGAGTCTTCAGGCATGCCCCAGCAAACCACCCCGGTCAGAACCGGCCAGGCTGACAAGGCCACCCTTCTTGTGGTGGACGACATCCCGGACAACCTTGCCGTGATGACCGAGATTCTGACTCCTGCCTATCGGGTCCTGGTGGCCAACACCGGACCGCTCGCCCTCCGGCTGGCACAGTCCGAACCCGCGCCGGATCTGATCTTGCTCGATGTGATGATGCCGGACATGGACGGCTATGCCGTACTCGAGCAGCTGCGCCGGGACCACCGCACGGCCGACCTGCCGGTCATCTTCGTCACGGCCATGAACGCCATGGCGGACGAGCAGCGCGGCTTCGACCTCGGCGCCGTCGACTACATCACCAAGCCGGTCCGGCCGCCCATCGTGCTGGCACGCGTGCGTGCGCAACTGGAATTGAAGGAGGCGCGCGACTGGCTGAAGAACAAGAACGAGGTCCTGGAAGCGGAAGTGGCCGCGCGGCTCAAAGAGATCCTGCTCATCCAGGACGTCAGCATCCACGCCCTGGCCCGGCTGGCGGAGACCCGCGACCCGGAAACCGGCAACCACATCCGGCGCACCCAGTCCTACGTGCGCACCCTGGCCAGACACCTGAGCAGGCACCCGCGCTTTTCCACCCTGCTCGACTCGAACCATATCGACCAACTGGCCAAATCGGCACCCTTGCACGACATCGGCAAGGTCGGCATCCCCGACCATATCCTGCTCAAGCCTGACAAGCTGACCCCGGAGGAATGGGAGATCATGAAGACCCACGCCCGCCTCGGTTCCGAGGCCATAGAGCAGGCGGAGCACGACGCCGTCAAGCCGGTGGAATTCCTCGCCATCGCCAAGCAGATCGCCCACTGGCACCACGAGAAATGGGACGGCAGCGGCTACCCGGACGGTTTGGTCGGCGACGCCATTCCTCTCCCCGCGCGTTTGATGGCGCTGGCCGACGTCTTCGATGCGCTCATCACCCGGCGCGTCTACAAGCCACCCATGCCGCACGCCCAGGCGCGCGAGATCATCGTTGGCGAACGCGGCCGGCATTTCGATCCTGACGTGGTCGACGCCTTTATCGCCGTATACGACCAATTCGTCGCGATCGCCGTGCGCTATAGCGAAGACATCCCAGGCGAATAACCATGTTCCCGTCCGCCCGGCCCAGCCGCCCAGAACCGGCCTCGCGCAACGCCGTCGACTTGGCACTGCGGCACATCACCCCGGCATGCCCGCGCAGCCCGCGCCCAGGACACTGACGTGGACGTCATCTTCCTGATCTACGGACTCGCCTTCCTGGCACTCGGCCTGGTCCTGACCATTTGGCCGAAACAGGATAGCCACTTCGACCTCGCCGCCCTGAGCCGCTGGCTGGCCGGCTTCGCCTTCGTCCACGGCACCCTGGAATGGATGGATCTATGGCGCGTGGTGCACGGCGACAACCCGGTCCTGGCGGCCTGGCGTCCGTTCACCCTGCTGGCTTCCTACCTGTTGCTCTACGAGTTCGGCCGGCGCCTGCTGGCCGCCTCCCTGTCCGCCCCGTCCGCTCCGGTCCGCCGCCTGCTCTCGCCCAACCTCCACATCGTGCTGCTCGCCTGCGTGTCGGCGGGCAGCCTGGCGGCCGGCGAATTCCTGCGCGACCTCGGCATCTGGTCGCGCTACCTGTATGGCTTCACCGGCTCGGCCATGGCCGGCGTGGGTTTCTGGCTGTATTGCCGCCACCGCGTCCGCCCGGTCCTGGACGATGCCGGCTTCCAGACCGTGCGACGCCCGTTCCTGGTCGCCGGCAGCGCCTTCATCGCCTATGCCGTACTCGGCGGCCTGGTGGTGCCGAGTGCCGACTGGGCCCCGGCGGCATGGCTCAACCAGGACGGCTTCCGCGCCGCGACCGGCATCCCGGTGCAGCTCTTCCGCGCCGCCTGCGCGGTCCTGGCGGCGGTTTCGGTGACCTTCATCCTGCGCCTGTTCCACATCGAACGCAGCCTATCCATACGCGCCGCCCTGAACCGGGCCGATCGCCTGGCACACCACAACCGCCTGCTCCTGGAGTCGGTCGCCGAGGGCATCTTCGGGGTCGACACGCACGGCCGCACCACCTTCATCAACCCGACCGCACTGGCCATGCTGGGCTACACCGCGGACGAACTGATCGGCGTACCGATCCACCGGCTCACCCACCATCATCACGCCGACGGCAGCGAACACCGCGCCAGTGACTGCCCCACCCGCCATACCCTGATCGACGGCATCACCCGCCACATCGACCACGACACCTTCTGGCGCAAGGACGGCACCTCCTTCCCGGTCGAATCCCACACCGCCCGGATCGCCGAGCAGGGCGAGACCCTGGGCGCCGTCGTCGTGTTCCAGGACATCTCCGAACGCCTGCGCATCGAGGCCGAACTGGAACAGCACCGACACCACCTGGAGTCGCTGGTGGTGCAACGCACGGCCGATTTGGAGGCCTCGGAGCAACGGAGCCGCCTGATCCTGGCGGCGAGCGCCAACGGCCTGTACGGCATCGACACGGCGGGCAATTTCATCTTCGTCAACCCGGCCGGCAACCGCCTGCTCGGTTACGCCGAGGGCGAGCTGATCGGCCGGCCGGTGCATGCCAGCCTGCACCACAGCCACGTCGACGCCACGCCCTTCCCGGCCGAGGAATGCCCGATGCTGGCGACCCTGAAGACCGGCCAGGCGGTCAGCAACGACGACGACCTGTTCTGGCGCGCGGACGGCACGCCGCTGCAGGTGGCCACCGTCGCCCAGCCCATGATCAAGGACGGCCGCATCCTGGGCGCCGTGGTCAGCTTCGTCGACATCCGCCAGCGCAAGGCCCTGGACGCGGCGCGCGACCGCGCCCTGGCCGAGGCCGAGCGGCTGGCGCGGGTGAAGAGCGAGTTCCTCGCCAACATGAGCCACGAGATCCGCACGCCCCTGAACGGCGTCCTCGGCATGGCCCAGATCGGCCTGCGCGAGGCCGGCGGCCATGGCCGCGCAGGCGCGACCTTCGCCAAGATCATCCAGTCCGGCAAGCTGCTCCTGGGCATCGTCAACGACATCCTCGACTACTCCAAGATCGAGTCGGGCAAGCTCAGGATCGAGTCCGTTCCCATGGAACTGGTAGCGGTACTGCGCGACATCGCCACCGTGATGCACGAGCGCGCCCAGGCTAGAAACCTGGCCTTCCGCATCCACAAGGCGCCCGATCTGCCCCGTGCCTGCCTGGGCGACCCGTTGCGGCTGGGCCAGATACTGATCAACCTGCTCGGCAACGCCATCAAGTTCACCGAGACCGGCAGCGTCGCCCTGGCCATCGAACGTGCCGGCGAAGAACTGATATTCACCATCACCGACACCGGCATCGGCATGCCGCCGGAACAGATCGAGCGCCTGTTCCGCCCCTTCGAGCAGGCCGACGGATCGACCACCCGCCGGTTCGGCGGCACCGGCCTCGGCCTGGCCATCACCTACCGGCTGGTGCAGCAGATGGGCGGCCATATCGGCGTCGAGAGCACACCCGGCCGGGGCAGCCGGTTCGAGGTCCGCCTGCCCTGCCGGGAAGTCGAGTTGGCGGCACCGACAGCCAGCCACGCGACCGCTGTCGAGAGCCGCCTGCTGGCCGGCGTGACCATCCTGGTCGCCGAGGACAACGACATCAACCAGGAAGTGATCGAGGACATGCTGGCCAGCAACGGCGCCCACGTCGTCCTGGTCGGCGACGGCCGCGCCGCCGTCACCGAGGTGGCCGACAAGGGTCGCGGGGCCTACGACATCGCCCTGATGGACATCCAGATGCCGGAAATGGACGGCCTGGAAGCCACCCGGCGGATCCTGGAAATCGATCCTGAACTGCCCGTCATCGGCCAGACCGCCCACACCCTGGCCGAGGAAAAGGCGGCCTGCCTGGCGGCCGGCATGGCCGGCCACATCGCCAAGCCGCTCGTCCCCGAGGAACTGGTCAGGCTGATACTGCACCATGCCAGAAACGCCTCAACAGCGGATCGACGGGTTATCATGGCCGAAAAAACCATCCCGACCGGACCTTAGATCGACGACCCCGACGCCCATCTGCGGCACCAGCCGGAAGGTGATCGCAAGGCCGAGGGACCAACGTCGCGAAAAACCAGTTCCTGGCCAACATAAGCCATGAGACCCGCACGCCACGTTCCTGCAGACGATCCCGGCGGTCGGCACCACGCCGCTGCTTGGCCAGATTGAGCCCTTCGATTTCGAGCTGGCCTGGACACCCTCAGGCGCGGCCTTCCCCAGGCCTGACCCACCGCGATCCCCGGGCCGGCGCCGGGCGCAATGGCCTACAATAGCGCCACCGGCGATCTTGTCCGGTTGCCAACAAGAACAATGCAGAGAGCCGACACCTACCGCCACATCCTCATCACGGGCGCCAGCCAAGGCCTGGGCGCCGCGCTCGCGCTCGCCTACGCCGGCCCCGGCGTCCGCCTCGCCCTGGCCGGACGCGACGCCGGGCGCCTCGCGGCCGTCGCCGAGCGCTGCCGGCAACGCGGCGCCGTGGTCGTCGAGCAATGCCTCGACATCACGGCCACCGAACCGCTACGGCAATGGGTGGCCGGGATCGACCGCGACCAGCCTCTCGACCTGGTCATCGCCAATGCCGGCATCACCAGCACGGTCGCGCCGGGCGGCCCGGCGGAGGATTGGCCCAGGCTGCGCCAGGTGTTCGACACCAACCTGTACGGCGCCCTCGCCACCATCGAACCCGCCGTCGCCGCCATGACCCGGCGCGGCCGCGGCCAGATCGCCCTGATGAGTTCCCTGGGCGGCTACGTCGGCATGCCCGTCTCGCCCGCCTACAACGCCAGCAAGGCCGCCCTCAAGGTCTACGGCGAGGGCCTGCGCGGCCTCCTG
>JAAXVP010000413.1 GCA_013335435.1 Thiobacillus sp.
GCCCAGCTCGCCCGGGTCGGCCTGTCCCGGCGCGAACGCCACCGCCCCAACCAGCTGTCCGGTGGCGAGCAGCAGCGCGTCGCCCTGGCGCGCGCCTTCGCGGTGGCGCCGCGCCTGCTCCTGGCCGACGAACCGACCGGCAACCTGGACCCGCACACCGGCGCCCAGGTCATCGACCTGATGCTGGAACTGAACCGGGAACAGGGCGCCACCCTGATCGTGGTCACCCATGACGCGGCCCTGGCCAGCCGTTGCGGCCGCCAGCTGCGCCTGGATGGCGGCCGCCTGGCATGACCGACCTCCGCCTCGCCCTCCGTCTGCTGGCCCGCGAGTGGCGCACCGACGAGGTCCGCATCCTGCTCGCGGTCATCGCCCTGGCCGTGGCCGGCCTGACCGCCGTGGCCTTCTTCGCCGACCGGGTGCGCCTGTCGCTGAGCCAGGAGGCCAACGCCCTGCTGGCGGCCGACCTGGTGTTGAGCAGCGATCGCCCGATCGATCCGGCCTTCGAGCCGGAGGCACGCCGGCGCGGCCTGGCGACGGCACGCACGACGACCTTCCTGAGCATGGCGCAAGGCCGGGGCCAGGCCCGCCTGGCCGGCATCAAGGCGGTGAGCGCCGGCTATCCGTTGCGTGGCCGCCTAAGCATCGCCGACGCCCCCTATGCGCCGGACCGCCCGGCCATCGGCCTGCCCGAGGCCGGCCAGGCCTGGATCGACGCCCGCCTGGCCGGCGAACTCGGCCTGCGCGTGGGCGACCCGGTCACGCTGGGCGAACGCAAGCTGAGCGTGGCGGCCATCCTCAGCCATGAGGGCGAACGGGGCGGCAACTTCATGGCCCTCGCGCCCCGCCTGCTCCTGAACGAGGCCGACCTGGCCGCCACCGGACTGGTCCAGGAAGGCAGCCGGATCACCTGGCGGCTCATGCTGGCCGGCCCGCCGGCCGCCCTGGCCGGCTTCCGCGCCTGGGCGAGCCCGCACTTGGCGCGCGGCCAGAAGCTGGAAGGCCTGCGCGACGCCCGTCCGGAACTGCGCGACGTGCTCGACAAGGCGGAACGCTACCTCGGTCTCGCCGCCCTGCTCGCCGTGGTCCTGGCGGCGGTGGCGGCCCAGTTGATCCTGCGCCGCTACGTGCAACGCCATTTCGACCAGTTCGCCCTGCTGCGCTGTTTCGGTGCCGGCCAGCGCCGGCTGTTCCGGCTCTACCTGGTCCAGTTCGCCGCCATCGGTCTGGCCGCCGGCCTGTTCGGCAGCCTGGCCGGTTACCTGGTCCAGCTCGGCCTGGCGGCCCTGCTCGGCGACGTCCTGCGCCTGGACCTGGCGGCCCCGTCCTGGCGCCCCTTCGGCCTCGGCCTCGGTGCCGGCATGGTCCTGGTCCTCGCCTTCAGCCTGCCCGCCATGCGCCGCCTGGCCGGGGTGCCGGCACTGCGCGTCCTGCGCCGCGACCTCGGACCTCCGGCCGGGCGCCAGTTGGCGGCCCAGGGCATGGCCCTGGCGGTGCTCGCCGGCCTGCTGTTCTGGCAGGCCGGCGACACCCGGCTCGGCCTCATCGTGGTCGGCGGCCTGGTTGCCGCCGCCGTCATCGCCGGCCTGGCGATCCGCCTTCTGCTGGTGCCGCTCGGCTGGCTCGGCGGCCGTCTGCCGCCGGCACCGCGCCTGGGCCTTCTGGCCCTGCGCCGGCGCGGCTGGGAGACCGCCGTCCAGGTCATGGCCCTGAGCCTGGGCCTGCTCGCCCTGCTCCTGCTCACCCTGGTGCGCGACGACCTGCTGGCGGCCTGGCAGGACAAGATTCCCGCCGATGCGCCGAACCGTTTCGCGATCAACATCCAGCCCGAGCAGGTCGCCCCGATCCGGGCCTGGCTGGCCGGGCACGGCGTTCCCGATGCCGCGCTCTACCCCATGGTGCGCGGCCGCCTGACCGCCATCGGCGAGCGCCCGATCGACCCCGATGCCTATGCCGAGGATCGGGCCCGTCGCCTGGCGGAACGTGAATTCAACCTGTCCGCCCTGGCCGCCTTGCCGATCGACAACACGCTCACTGCCGGGAAGTGGTGGCCGCCCGGTGCGACCGGCGAATTCTCGGTCGAGGACGGCATTGCCAAGACCCTGGGCATCGAACTGGGCGATCGCCTGAGTTTCGATGTCGGCGGACTCGTCCTGAACGGCCGAGTGACCAGCCTGCGCAAGGTCGAATGGGACAGTTTCCGGGTCAACTTCTTCGTCGTCGCGCCGTCCGGCGACCTCGCCGGCCTGCCGGCCAGCTACATCACGGCCTTCCGCCTGCCGACCGGGCGCGGCCAGGTGCTGGCCGACCTGGTGGCGGCCTGGCCCAACGTCACGGTGATCGACGTCGATACCGTGATGACCGAGATGCGCACGCTGATGGACCGGGTCAGCCTGGCCGTGCAGTTGATCTTCCTGTTCAGCCTGGCGGTCGGCCTTCTGGTCATGCTGGCGGCGCTCTATGCCCGGCGCGACGAACGCGCCCGCGAGATCGGCGTCTGGCGCACCCTCGGCGCCACCGGAAGGACGGTGCGCACCGCCCTAGCGGTGGAGTTCGCCAGCCTCGGCCTGCTCAGCGGCGCG
>JAAXVP010000414.1 GCA_013335435.1 Thiobacillus sp.
CTCGCGGCGAGGCGCAACGCCATGTCGCGACCGCTCGCGTGCTGAAGGATGGCAAGATCAAATGACCTTGAAAGGGCTGGTTCTAAGTGCGTTGAGGCGGGCTGCCGCCGCAATTGAATGGCCGCGTCCACGGGGTTCTATGACCGTATATGGACCCCTCCTCGTTTGCCAGCACTCCGTTCTTTGGCGGTGAGGTACGACTGCTCACGTGTATTCGGCCTCTAACTGCTGCATCGATTTGACGATGCCGGGCCCTGATGGGCTATTCGCGCGCCAGCTCCCCATTGGTTTGTCGTGCTTCTCGCACATGGTCATACTCGGGTTCTGCCGGCGCCGGTTCGACCTGTTCGCCATCGTTCGGCTTGCTTAGCAATCGTGGTGGATGTGCTCCTCTTGACGATGTGGTTGATCGGTCTCCGTTTCGAATGTTGCGTCAGCGTGTAGGCAGGGCTGGCTGGTAAACGGTGCCGTTCCTCAACATCGCCCAAGCCATGCGCGTGGTCTTGTTGGCCATCGCTACTACCGCGACGTTCGCGTGGCTACGCGCCGCCAGCCGGGTTACCCACTGACTGAGGCGATCGTCCTTGTCTTTCGAAGTTCGGATCACCGAACGAGCGCCATGAATCAACAGCACACGCAAGTACGCGTCACCGCGTGTGCTGATGCCCAGCAGCCGCTCATTGCCCCCGGAGCTGTGCTGCCTTGGTGTTAGCCCGAACGCGGCGGACATCTGTCGCCCGTTGGCAAACTGTTCTCCCTTGCCCACCGCCGCCACCAACGCGGTAGCAATGATCGGCCCAACCCCACGCAGCTGCTGCAGCCGTTTGGCGACCGGATCGCTCTGCGCAATCACCGTGATTTCGCGGTCGAGTTCCGCCATCCGCTCATCAAGTGTCCGCAGATCACCCCACAGCCCGTTCAGCAGTCGCCGGAAGCGTTCGCTCAAGCCGTTTTCCGCATCTTCCAGCCAACAGGGTAACGCCCTGCGCAAATGCACCAGCTTCTGGGGCGCCACCAACCCGTACTCGGCGACCAGGCCGCGGATCTGATTCGCCTTGGCCGTGCGTTGTTTGGTCAACTCGGCACGAATGCGATGCACCGCCTGGATGTCTTGTTGCTCCACCGTCTTCGCCGAAACGAAACGCATATGCGGCCGGCTCATGGCTTCACAGATCGCCTCCGCATCATTGGCGTCGTTCTTGTTGCTCTTCACATAGGGCTTTACGAACTGTGGCGCGATCAATCGCACCTTGAATCCATGCGCCTGCAGCCGACGTGCCCAGTAGTGGGCGCCACCGCACGCCTCCATGCCAATCTCACAGCCGGGTTCCGCCGTCTCCAGCAATACCTTGAGCCAACTCTCCCGCGCGAGCTTCCGGCGCCACACCGCTTTCTCGTTCCGGTCTACGCCGTGTACCTGGAAAACGTTCTTTGCCAAATCTACCCCAACACGAATAAGCGGCTCCTCAGCAGAATCTGTGGGTGAATTATCATAGGTTCAGACTTCCTGATCTCGCCCCGTAAGCGCAGGACAAGTCAGGAAACGCGGTTGGCACTTTGGTCGGGCCGGCGATCGCTGCTGAGGTGTATGCTTGGCACCTGCGTTTTGCCACGAGCCTGCCATGTTCAAACAGTCGCTGCTTCCCGGCTTCCCTGAGGGCGCGCAACGAATTGGCGCGTCACTGAGCATTCTCGAACGAGACGGCCAGGTGATCTATTTCGTTGGGGGGGACAATTACTTCTCCCACCCGCAAGACGACCTGAAGAGTCGGCGCTTTGTGTTGGCCAGCTTGATGGAGAACGGCCACGTGCGCGCTGTCGATCTCCAAGGGCCGCCTTTATGCCTTGCGCACCGCACGCTGATGAATTGGACGGCCCAATATCGCAAGCAAGGGTCGGTCTCGTTCTTTCGCAACGCCCCGGTTGCCAAGCCTGCAGTCATGAGCACGGAGGTGAGCGCGCAATGCGCCGGTCTTCTGGCCGCGGGGACCCGCCCTTCCGTGGTGGCCCGGCAGGTGGGCATCAATGAATCGACGCTGCGCAAGGCGATCAAGCGCCAGGCGATACCGGTGTTGCCCAAAGCGCCCGCGTGCGCCGAGCCTGACGGTGGCCAGGTTGGCGGCAGCACCAAGTCCGAACGCAGCCGCGACGACGCACAGGCAGCCCTGGGCATGGGCGTGGCCTGTACGCGCGCGGACGAGCGGATCGCAGCGGCGGTGGGGCTGTCCCAATGCGCGACCACGCGATTCGAGCCTGGCCAGGACGTGCAGATGGCCGGCGTGCTCGCCGGGCTGCCGGCGCTGTGCGCCAACGGCTTGCTCAGCGGACTGGGCCGGCACCTCCATCTTGCCGCCGGCTTCTATAGCGCCTTGCACATTCTCCTGGTGCTCGGCTTCATGGCGCTGGGCCGGATCCGCCGCCCTGAAGGGCTGCGCCACATCCCGCCCGGTGAGTTTGGCAAGGTCATAGGGCTGGATCGGGTACCGGAGGTGCGCACCCTGCGCGAGAAGATCGCCTTGATGGCCGCCAAGGGCGACCCCGGCGCGTGGATGAAGGAACTCAGCAAGAACTGGATG
>JAAXVP010000134.1 GCA_013335435.1 Thiobacillus sp.
CGGCGCGCCCTGGAGAAGCTGGCCCTGGTCGGCCTGGCCGAGCGCGCCCACCACCTGCCCAGCCAGCTCTCGGGCGGCCAGCAGCAGCGGGTGGCGATCGCCCGCGCCCTGGTGAACGCGCCCGCCCTGATCCTGGCCGACGAGCCGACCGGTGCCCTCGACAGCCACACCAGCCTGGAACTGATGGCCTTGTTCCAGGCCCTCAACGACCAGGGCATGACCCTGGTCCTGGTCACCCACGAGCACGACATCGCCCGGTTCGCCCGGCGCATCCTGACCTTCCGCGACGGCCTCCTGGTCGGCGACGAACCGGTCCGGGAACGTCTGTCGGCAGCCGCCATGCTGTCGGAGCCGGCGACATGAACGGCCTCGACACCCTGCGTTCCGCCCTGCGCTCCCTGCGTGCCAACCGGCTGCGCAGCGCCCTGACCACCCTGGGCATCGTCATCGGCATCGCCGCCGTGATCACCATGCTGGCGGTCGGCGAAGGGGCGCGCCGGCAGGTCGCCGAACAGATGAAGAGCCTGGGCAGCAACCTGATCCTGGTCCTGCCCGGCACAGTCACCAGCGGCGGCGTGCGCCTGGGCAGCGGTAGCAAGATCACACTGAGAGAGGCCGATGCCCGCGCCATCCGGGCCGAGATCCCGGGCGTCCTGGCGGCCGCCCCGACCCTGCGCGGCAGCGGCCAGGTGGTGTACGGCAACCTGAACTGGTCGACCCAGCTGTACGGCATCGACGACGACTACCTGGTGGCGCGCGACTGGATGATCGCGCGCGGCCGCAAGTTCGACGACAACGACCTGCGCGGCAAGGCCAAGGTCGCCCTGGTCGGCGAGACCGTGGCCCATATGCTGTTCGGCGGCACCGACCCGACCGGCCTGACCATCCGGGTCAAGGGCGTGCCCCTGACCATCGTCGGCCTGCTCGACGGCAAGGGCCAGAACGTCATGGGCCAGGACCAGGACGACATCGTCCTGATACCCATCGATACGGCTCGCGGCCGCATCTTCGGGCAATCCGCCGCGCGCGCGGACAGCGTCGCCAGCATCACCGTGAAGATGGCCGAGGGCAGCGACATGCGGGCCGCCGAGGAGACGGTGAAGCGCCTGCTGCGCCAGAAGCACCGCATCCAGCCCGGCCAGGACGACGACTTCAACATCCGCAACCTGTCCGAGATCGTCCAGGCCGAGCAAGCCTCGTCGAGCGCCCTGTCGGCCCTGCTCGCCGCCATCGCCTCGGTGTCCCTGATCGTCGGCGGCATCGGCATCATGAATATCATGCTGGTGTCGGTCACCGAACGCACCCGCGAGATCGGCATCCGCCTGGCGGTGGGCGCGCGCCGGGGCGACATCCTGACCCAGTTCATGACCGAGGCGGTGATCCTGAGCCTGCTCGGCGGCCTGGTCGGGGTCGGGCTCGGCTTCGGCGGCGGCCTCCTGGTCCAGCGCCTCCTGGACTGGCCGGTGGTGTTCCAGGCCCATGCCGTCCTGCTCGCCGTCATCTCGGCTTCGGCGGTGGGCATCTTCTTCGGCTGGTATCCGGCCCGCAAGGCCTCCCGGCTTACCCCGGTCGAGGCGTTAAGACATGACTGAGTGCCGCGCAGGCTGCGGTGCCTGCTGCATCGCCCCCTCCATCACCAGCCCGCTGCCCGGCATGCCGGACGGCAAGCCGGCCGGTGTGGCGTGCGCGCAACTGACCGCGGACTTCCGCTGCGCCGTATTCGGCCGCCCGGAGCGGCCGGCCTTCTGCGCCGGATTGCGGCCATCGCCGGACATGTGCGGCGGCGACCGCGCTGCCGCCCTGGCCTGGTTGACCCGTCTGGAAGGCCTCACCCGGCCGGAAAACGCATAAGCGCTTGCCGGGCAAAAACTTTTTGTGGATAATGCCGCCCTTTCCCGGTTTGTTTTGAATAGAGCGCGCCATGAAATCCGCCATTCACCCGAATTACACTGAAATCAACGTGACCTGCGGTTGCGGCAACACGTTCAAGACCCGCTCGACCATGGGCAAGGATCTGCACGTCGAAGTCTGCTCCGAGTGCCATCCCTTCTACACCGGCAAGCAGAAGATCGTCGACACCGCCGGCCGCGTCGAGAAGTTCCGCCAGAAGTACGGCCTGAAGAAGTAAGACGGTCCTGGTTCACTAAAAAAGGCAGCGTCACGCTGCCTTTTTTGTTTGAATTGCGCCTATGCAGCCCCTGACCCGCACGCAGCAGTTCTGGCTGGCCGTCTTCCTGACGGTCTGGTGCTTCGTCGGCCTGACCGGACGCGATGCCTGGAAGCAGGAAGAGGCCCTGGCCCTGGCGCCCCTGCTCGACTGGCTGGCCTCCGGCGACTTCCTGCCGTCCGGCTCGCCCTTTCCCCTGCATACCCTGCTCGCCGGCCTGACCGCCTGGCTGGCCGGCCCCTGGCTCGATGTCCAGGACGGCGCCCGCCTGGTCAACGGCCTGTTCACCCTGGCCGCCCTGAGTTTCACCGGGCTGACCGCCCGCCTTCTGTACGGCCCCGGCTACGGCGCCGCCGCCGCCCTGGCCCTGCTGGGCGCCTTCGGACTCATGCTGCGCGCCCACGCCATGGTGCCGGAAACCGCCCTGCTGGCCGGCTATGCCATGCTCCTGTATGGCATGGCCCTGGCCCGAACCCGCACCGGCGCGGGGGCGGCGGTCATGGCCGGGGCCGTGTTCATGCTGGTCCTGTGCCGTGGCCTGCCCGACCTCCTGGCGGCCCTGCTGATCGTCGGCCTGCCCATGCTGGCGCGCGCTTGGCGCGAACGCAGCTACCGCACCGCCGTCCGCCGCGCCCTGGTTGCACTGGCCTGGCTGCTGCTGGCCTGGACCGGCCTCCTGCTGGCCCAGGGCGGTGACGACCTGGCGCAGTGGTGGCGCGAGTTCGTCGCCCAATCCGTGCCCAACCGCTCGCCCCTCTCCCTGCTCAACAACCTGACCTGGTTCGCCTGGCCGATCTGGCCCCTGGCCCTGTGGACGGTCTGGAACGAACACCGCCGCCTGGCCCGGGTGCCGGCCCTGCACCCGGCCCTGGCCGCCGCGCTGGTGACCCTGCTGCTCGGCCTGTGGCCGTCCTATTCCGCCGGCAGCGGCCTGCTGCCGATCCTGGTGCCGCTCGCCCTCCTGGCCGCCCATGGCATCGCCGACCTCAAGCGCGGCGCCGCCCAGGGCTTCTACTGGTTTGGCGTGATCTGTTTCCTGTTCTTCGCCGCCGCCTTCTGGATCTATTTCGCCGCCATCGAATGGGGTTGGCCGACCCGCCTGGCCGCGCGCATGGCCCGTCTGGTGGCGGACTTCCCGGCCGACCAGACGGCGTCGGCCATCGTCGTCACGGCAGCGGCGGCCACCCTGGTCTGGCTGGTCGCCATCCCCATGTTCCCGCGCGCCAAGATCCGGCCCGTCCTGGTCTGGGCCACCGGCATGGCGCTGACCTGGCTGCTCCTGACCCTGCTTTTCAAGCCCTGGGCCGAAGCCGGCTGGAGCTACCGGCCGCAGATCCAGGCCATGGCGAAGCACCTGCCGGCCGGGGCCTGCCTGCGCGCCGACGTCGATGCCGGCATGACCACCATGCTGCGCCTGCATCTGGCCGACCGCTATCGGTCGAAGGGCGACTGCGCCTGGTGGCTGGTGACCGGCGAACGTGCCGACTTCGCCGCCGAGACCTGGCCGGTCGACACCGCCTGGACCGGCTTCCGGCCGCGCGACCGGAGCCGCTACTACGCCCTTGTCCGGCGTGCCGAACCCTGACGTCGCCGCCATCGTCCTGGCCGGCGGCCGGGGCCGGCGCATGGACGAACGCGACAAGGGCCTGGTCGAGCTGGCCGGCCGGCCGCTGGCGGCCTGGGTGATCGAACGGCTGCGCCCCCAGGTCGGCGAGATCGTCGTCAGCGCCAACCGCAACCTCGACGCCTATGCCTCCCTGGGCTGCCCGGTGGTGCCGGACAGCCTGCCCGGCCAGCCCGGCCCGCTGGCCGGCATCCTCGCCGCGGCCGAGACGACCGCGGCCGAATGGCTGCTGGTGACGCCCTGCGATACCCCCTTCCTGCCGGTAAACCTGGCCGCGCAGATGCTCGCTGTGGCGCTCGACCGCCACGTCCCACTAGTGCGCGCCGCTGACACCGAACGCATCCATTACGCGGTGATGCTCATGCACCGGAACCTGCTCGCCGACCTGGCCGCCGCCCTGGCCGAAGGCGAACGCCGGGTCCAGGCCTGGCAGGCCCGCCACCGCAATGCCGAGGCCTCGTTCACCGATCCGAACGCCTTCCACAACATCAACACCGCCACCCAACTCGGCGAGGCCGAGGCCCTGGCCGGATCGGCTTGTCACATACCCGACATAGACTAGCGACGCACGAGGTATAGACTGATGGCATCTCCATCAGCCGGTAGGGCAATGTTGGAAACCGTAGACCTGAAGACCATCCTGGCACGCCATCCGGCCCGACCGGAATCCCTGCTGCAAGTGCTGCGGGAGGTCCAGGCGGCACACAACCACATCCCGCCCGGCGTCGACGCCGAGATCGCCGAGGCCCTGCAGGTGCCCCTGGCCCGGGTACGCGGCGTGGCCGGGTTCTATTCCTTCCTGTCGCTGGAACCGCTCGGCCGCTACCGGGTGCTGTTCTCGGACAACATCACCGACCGCATGCTGGGCAGCCGCGAACTGATGCAGGCCCTGTGCGGCAAGCTCTGGCTGGAACCGGGCAAGATGTCCGAAGACGGCCTGGTCTCGGTGGACGCCACCTCCTGCACCGGGATGTGCGACCAGGGCCCGGCCCTGCTGGTGAACGGCCGTGCCGTCACCCGCCTGACCCACCAGCGCATCAACGAGATCGGCGAACTGATCCGCGCCCAGACCCCGGTGGCCGACTGGCCGGCCGAATTCTTCAGGGTCGACGACAACATCCGCCGGCGCGACATCCTGCTGGAGTCCGCCCGCATGACCGGCGCCGCCCTCACCGCCGCCATCGAACGCGGTCCCGAGGCGGTGATCGCCGAACTGGAGACTTCCGGCCTGCGCGGGCGCGGCGGCGCCGGCTTCCCGACCGCGCGCAAGTGGGCCGCCTGCCGGGCCGCCTCCGGCGTCGAGCGCTATGTCGTCTGCAACGCCGACGAGGGCGAGCCCGGCACCTTCAAGGACCGCGTCCTGCTCACCTCCTACGCCGACCTGGTGTTCGAGGGCATGACCGTGACCGCCCTGGCGGTGGGTGCGCGACAGGGCTTCCTGTACCTGCGCGGCGAATACCGCCATCTGCTGGAACCGCTCGAAGATACCCTGCGCCAACGCCGCGCCGCCGGACTACTCGGCAAGGACATACTCGGCCAGGCCGGTTTCGACTTCGACATCGCCGTCCACCTCGGCGCCGGCGCCTACATATGCGGCGAGGAATCGGCCCTGATCGAGTCCCTGGAAGGCAAGCGCGGGGTGCCGCGCAACCGGCCGCCCTTCCCGGTCACGCATGGCTACCGGCAGCGCCCCACCGTGGTCGACAACGTCGAGACCCTGTGCGCCGCGGCGCTCGTCGCCATGCGCGGCGGCGACTGGTACCGCGCCATCGGCACCGCGAAATCGACCGGCACCAAGTTGCTCTCGGTGTCGGGCGACTGTGCCCGGCCGGGCATCTACGAATACCCGTTCGGGGTCACGGTGCGCCAGGTCCTGGCCGACTGCGGCGCCAGCGACGCCCTGGCGGTGCAGATCAGCGGCCCGTCCGGGGTGTGCATCGCCGATTCCGAATTCGACCGCAAGATCGCCTTCGAGGATCTCGCCACCGCCGGCGCCTTCATGGTCTTCGACAGCAGCCGCGACATGTTCGAGGTGGCGCGCAACTTCGTCCATTTCTTCGCCCACGAATCGTGCGGCTTCTGCACGCCCTGCCGGGTCGGCACCTCGATGCAGCGGGAGATCATGGACAAGATCGCCCACGGCCAGGGCACCAAGTACGACCTGGAGCAACTGGCCCAGCTCGACCGCGTACTCCAGGCCGCCTCGCACTGCGGCCTCGGCCATGGCGCCTGCAACCCGGTCCTGGACACCCTGAAGCGCTTCCGGCCGGCCTACGAGCGCCGGCTGAAGTCGCTCAACTTCCGGCCCGCCTTCGACCTCGACGGGGCCCTCGCCGAGGCGCGCCGGATGACCGGCCGCGACGACGCCGGGGCCCACATAGGAGCGGAAACATGAACCACCTGACGAGGTGCCCCATGCAATGGGGATCGGCAGCAAGGCGAGTGTTTCCTGAGGCCGACACCACCGGAGGCACAATCACCGGCGCGCTTAAGGAGGCCGAGTCATGACCGACACCTTCCTGCTCGACGGCGAGGACATCCCCTTCACCCCCGGCCAGACCGTGCTCCAGGCCGCCCTCGCCGCCGGCCAGTACATCCCGCACCTGTGCTACCACCCCGAATTCAAGCCGCACGGCAGCTGCAAGGTGTGCACCGTGAAGGCGAACGGCCGCTTCGCCACCTCGTGCACCCTGCCGGCCCAGGCCGGCCTGAACATCGAGAGCGACATCGACGAGGTCAACGACCTGAGGCGCACCCTGGTGCAGATGCTGTTCGCCGAGGGCAACCACTTCTGCCCGACCTGCGAAAAGAGCGGCAACTGCGTCCTCCAGGCCCTCGGCTACGACCTCGGCGTGATGACCGCCGGCTTCCGCCACCTGTTCCCGGACCGTCCGGTCGATGCCTCCCATCCCGACATCCTGCTCGACTTCAACCGCTGCATCCTGTGCGAACTGTGCGTGCGCGCCTCCTGCGAGGTGGACGGCAAGTGCGTGTTCGCCCTGGCCGGACGCGGCATCACCAAGCACCTGATCGTCAACTCGGAATCCGGCCGCCTGGTCGACACCGAGGTCGCCCTGACCGACAAGGCCCTGGCCGTCTGTCCGGTCGGCGTCATCCTGGTCAAGCGCCAGGGCTTCGCCATCCCCATCGGCGAACGCCGCTACGACAAGAGCCCGATCAGCGCCCAGGCCCTGGCCGACGCGCCCCGGCCGGCCCCGGCCGGCCAGCCGTGCGTTTCCTGCGAGAAGGACGAATGACCAAGCTGCGCGTCGCCACCACCTCCCTGGCCGGCTGCTTCGGCTGCCACACCTCGTTCCTGGACATCGACGAGCGCCTGTTCGACCTCCTCAAGCTGGTCGAATTCGACCGCACCCCGCTCACCGACATCAAGCACTGCGGGCCCTGCGACATCGGCATCGTCGAGGGCGGCATCTGCAACGCCGAGAACGTCGCCGTGCTGCGCGAGTTCCGCGACAATTGCAAGGTGCTGATCGCCATCGGCTCCTGCGCGGTGACCGGCGGCCTGCCGGCGCAACGCAACCACCTCGACCTGGGCGACTGCCTGTACGAGGTCTACCTGACCGAACCGGGCACCCGCCACGGCCTGATCCCGAACGACCCCGAGCTGCCGCTGCCGCTGGACAAGGTCCACCCGATCCAGGAGGTGGTGAAGGTGGATTACTTCATCCCCGGCTGCCCGCCCTCGGCCGACGCGATCTGGAAATTCCTCACCGACCTGATCGCCGGCCGCACCCCGACCCTGGGCCACGGGCTGATCAAATATGACTGAGCGTATCGGGCTCCCGCCTCCCCAACCCTCCCCCGCAAGCGGGGGAGGGTTGGGTGGGGGCGGATACCGGTCGCACAACCAGGAACCGAACCATGCCCTTTGACCTGGAAACCGCCGAACACCCCGAAACCCTGCGCCGCGTCGCCATCGAGCCGGTCTCCCGCGTCGAGGGCCACGGCAAGGTCACCCTGCTCCTGGACGAGGACAACCACGTCAAGCAGGCCCGCCTGCACATCGTCGAGTTCCGCGGCTTCGAGAAGTTCGTCCAGGGCCGGCCCTACTGGGAGATCCCGGTCATGGTGCAGCGCCTGTGCGGCATCTGCCCGGTCTCGCACCACCTGGCCGCCTGCAAGGCGTTGGATCAAGTTGTCGGCGCCGCCCGCGTCACGCCCAGCGCCGAGAAGCTGCGCCGCCTGATGCACTACGGCCAGATCCTGCAATCGCACGCCCTGCACTTCTTCCACCTGGCCTCGCCCGACCTGCTGTTCGGCTTCGACTCGGATGTCGCCAAGCGCAACATCGTCGGCGTCATCGCCGAATACCCCGACCTGGCCCGCCAAGGTGTCTTGTTGCGCAAGTACGGCCAGGAGGTGATCCGCGTCACCGCCGGCAAGCGGGTGCATGGCACCGGCTCGGTGCCCGGTGGGGTGAACAAGAACCTCAGCCGCGCCGAGCGCGACGCCCTGCTCAAGGACGCCTACCAGATCATCGCCTGGAGCCGCGACGCGGTGCACCTGATCCAGCGCCTGTTCGAGCAGAACCTGGCCTTCTACAACGAGTTCGGCACCTTCCGCGCCCACACCCTGAACCTGATCCGCGCCGACGGCGCCATGGACCTCTACCACGGTGGCCTGCGCGCCCGCACCGCGGACGGCAAGACCCTGTTCGACCACGTCGACTACAACCACTACTGGGACCACATCTTCGAGGAAGTGAAGCCCTGGTCGTACATGAAGTTCCCCTATTTCCGCGAGCTGGGTCCGGAGGCGGGCTGGTACCGGGTCGGCCCGCTCACCCGGGTCAGCCAGTGCGATTTCATCCCCACCCCGCTGGCCGACAAGGAACGCCAGGCCTTCGTCGCCTATGACGGCGGCCGGCCCGCCGCCGCCACCCTGGGCACCCACTGGGCGCGCATGATCGAGATGCTGCACAGCGCCGAGATGATCAAGGATCTGCTCCACGACGACGACGTCTCGGGCACCGACCTGGTCACGCAAGGCGAACACCAGGGCCGCGGCGTCGGCGTCATCGAGGCGCCGCGCGGCACCCTGATCCACCACTACCGGGTCGACGAGCACGACCAGGTGATCCGGGCCAACCTGATCGTCTCCACCACACACAACAACCAGGCCATGAACGAGGCCATCCGCGCCGTGGCGCGCACCCACCTGGATGGCCGCGAGCTGACCGAGGGCCTGCTCAACCACATCGAGGTCGCCATCCGCGCCTTCGACCCCTGCCTGTCCTGCGCCACCCATGCCATGGGCAAGATGCCGCTCAAGGTCGAGCTGATCGACGTCGAGGGGCGGGAGATAGATCGGATCACGCGGGCGGGGGACGGTCGCTGTTGTTGATGGCGGGTTTCCCCCCACCCCAACCCTCCCCCGCAAGCGGAGG
>JAAXVP010000415.1 GCA_013335435.1 Thiobacillus sp.
CCTGCTCGGCGTGCCCATGTACAGCAACGCCGCGCAGGACGGCGGCGGGCACCGCCCACCACTGGTCGCGGCCCATGATGCCGGCCATCAGGTCGGCCGGCACGTAGCCGTGGATGCCGGCGCCGACGGCGATGCCGGCGATCAGCCAGGGCCAGACCCGGCCGACGATCTCGCGCACGTGGGCCAGGCCGGCGGCCAGGCGGTCGCGCCAGGTCGGCGGCTCGGCGTCGAGCGCGGGCGCGGCGCCGACCCGGATGGTGCGGACCCAGTCCTCCAGGTGGTGTTCCATGCCCATCCGGCCGATCACCAGGCCGGCGACGATGGCGACCGCGAGGCCCAGGCCCAGGTAGAGGGCCGCCACCTGCCAGCCGAACAGGCCGAACAGCAGGGCCAGGGCGACCTCGTTGACCATGGGCGCCGAGATCAGGAAGGAGAAGGTCACCCCCAGCGGCACCCCGGCCGACAGGAAGCCGATGAACAGCGGCACCGCCGAGCAGGAGCAGAACGGCGTCACGATGCCGAGGCCGGCCGCCATCAGGTTGCCCAGGCCGAGGGGCTTGCCGGCCAGCCAGGCACGCGTGCGCTCGGGCGATATCCAGGTGTGCAGCACGCCCATGACGAACACCACCGTGACCAGGAGCAGGAACACCTTGGGGATGTCGTAGAGAAAGAAGCGCGCCGCTTCGCCCAGGCGGGAGCCGGGTTCCAGGCCGAAGACCGAGAAGGCGAGCCAGGAGGCCAGGGCGTCGAGCATCAGAAAAGGCGAAATAGGGCGTTGTGGTTGGGATAACGAGCTCCCTCATCCCCGGCCCTTCCCCCGGCGGGGGAAGGGTGAAATTCCCCTCGCCTTTCGGGCGAGGGGGTAGGGGTGAGGGAGCAACCTATCAACAGTCGATCAGCGTTGGCCAGGCGTTCCATCACGGTGCCTCGAACTCGGTGAAGGCCCGGTTCATGTTGGCCTTGTGCAGGCCGGCGTAGTTCTCCAGATGGCTGAACTGCGCCAGGTCGGCATGCCTGGCCAGGGTGGCGGCCATCGGCTCCATGTCCTGGGCCGCCTTGCCGATGGTGCCGGCCAGGAACTCGTAGTAGTCGCCGGTCTCCCGCTGCGCCTGGGCGAGGCCGCAGACCCGGCCGTGGCCGGGCACGATGCGGGCCGGCTGCAGGGCCGCCAGGGCATGGAAGGCGCGCTGGCCGTTCTTCACGCTGGACATCGGCAGCACGCCGAGCAGGCGGTCGACGAAGACCAGGTCGCCGGTCACGGCGACCCGTTGCCTGGGCAGCCAGACCATGGCGTCGCCGGGAAAGTGGGCGTCGGTGGCGATCAGCTCCAGGGTCTCGCCGCCCAGGGTCAGGCTGGCGCGGTCGCCCGCCGAGGTGCGCATGGCCGGCGTCGGCTGGGTGCCGTCCAGGCGCGCGCCGAGCAGCTTCTGCAGACCGAGCATGTGTTGTTCGGCGTACTGGGCCTGGGTCGCGGCGGTGCGGCGCAGGGCCAGCACGTCGGCGCCCTGCTCGGCGAAATAGTCGTTGCCCAGCCAGCGGTGGTCCTGGCTGCCGGTGTTGACCACCCAGCGCACCCGTTTCGGCGTGACCTTGCGGATCGCGGCGGCCAGTTTCTCGGCGCCCTTCCGGCTGGCGCCGGAGTCGATCAGGATCACGCCCTGGTCGGCGACCACGAAGGCGAAGCTGGCGTTGAGGCCGTCGTTGTCCGGGCTGCGTTGGCCGAGCGGGCCGACGATGGCCCAGACATTGTCGGCGACCGGTTCGGCGACCGGCTGGTAGTCGGCGCGGGCGAGGCCGGCCAGGGCGAGCAGGGTGGCGACGAAAAAGGCGAAGTTACGCATGGGCGATCCTGTCGTTCGTCATCCCCGCGAATGCGGGGATCCAGGGTTTTTATTAAGCTGGATTCCCGCCTTCCCCGGATCAAGTCCGAGGATGACAGCGGGAATGACAGATAGGCCGGCTTCATACCAGCCCTTGCTTTGATTGACGATCCTGACCACCAGCAGCATCACTGGCACCTCGATCAGGACGCCGACCACGGTGGCCAGCGCCGCGCCGGACTCGAAGCCGAACAGCGAGATGGCCGCCGCCACCGCCAGCTCGAAGAAGTTGGAGGCGCCGATCAGGGCCGACGGGCAGGCCACGCTGTGCTTTTCGCCCACCTTGCGATTCAGCCAATAAGCCAGGGCGGAGTTGAAGAACACCTGGATCAGGATGGGCACCGCCAGCAGGGCGATGATCAACGGCTGCTGGATGATGGCCTCGCCCTGGAAGGCGAACAGCAGGACCAGGGTGGCGAGCAGGGCCAGGATGGAGGCGTGGCCCAGGCTCGCCAGGGTGGCGTCGAATTTTGCCTGGCCCTGTTTCAGCAGGGCCTTGCGCCAGGCCTGGGCCAGGATCACCGGGATGACGATGTAGAGCACCACCGAGGTGAACAGGGTCGCCCAGGGCACGACGATGGCCGACAGCCCGAGCAGCAGCCCGACGATGGGCGCGAAGGCGAACACCATGATGGTGTCGTTGAGCGCCACCTGGGACAGGGTGAAATAGGGGTCGCCGC
>JAAXVP010000135.1 GCA_013335435.1 Thiobacillus sp.
CACGGCCATCGGGACAGATTTTCAGATTAGCCCCGATAGGCAGTTTTACTTATTGTTTGTTTTGATGGCGGCTCGGACTTGCCCACAAGGAGATTGATACTTGTACAAGCCGGCGCCTGCCGGCCCGGTCGACGGCGAGGCGGGGATGAGACAGCACTTCAATACGACCCACCGCCCCCCCCTCCGCCGGAAGAGCCGCCGCCGAACGAACCGCCGCCGAACGAACCGCTGGACGAACCGCTGGACCAGTCGTCGCCGCTGGAACTTGAGCTTGAACTGATCCTGTCCAACACGCGCTTGACGATTCGGGTGCTGCCGCAATTGGCGCAGGTGTAGATATCCTCGGCGGCGCCTTCGGAATAGGAAGTGGCCTTGACGAGGACGCGCACCGACGTGTTCCGGCTGGTCTTGTAGCCGCAGGATGGGCAAGGCTCAGCCGCGGTGGTGCCATCGTAATGCTCGATGCGGTAGTAGCCGGACGGCGACAGCCAGACGTCATAGTCCACCGATTTGATGCGCTCTTCCGTGATCTGGCCCGCCTTCAGGTAGGCGTCGTCGGCCCGCTCGTCGAGTCGGCGCATGGTCTCGCCGGTGTTCGGGTCGAGGCGCGGCCGGTCGCGCAATTGCCGCAGGCGGTGGCGGACGTATCGACTGGACAGGAAACCGCCCGGCAGCAGCGACAGGAGCGACCAGACGCTGTCCCGACCCTGCAATTCCCACAGCCCGCCGGCCAGTACGGCCAGGGCCATGCCGG
Organism: Thiobacillus sp.; assembly: GCA_013335435.1. Classification (GTDB taxonomy): domain Bacteria; phylum Pseudomonadota; class Gammaproteobacteria; order Burkholderiales; family Thiobacillaceae; genus Parasulfuritortus. The sequence continues at coordinate 755 of JAAXVP010000135.1, forward strand.
CATGGGCCAGCCAGGAACGCTTGTCGAAATAGGTCCACTGCTCGTGTGGATCGGGGTTCGCCAGCCGGTGCCTCCGGACCAGCAGGGCGAGGACAGGGAACAAGGCAAGGCCACCCGCCAATAGCGACAGGACCAAGCCGCCGGGCTGTGCCGGCGTCGCGGTGGTGGATGCCATATCCGGATCCGGAGTTGCCGGGTCGTCGAGATGGGGCAGGCGGTAGTCGGCCGGCGGCGGATCGACCGAGGCGCCCGGCGCCAGGGTGGTGCCGCCAGTCAACTGCGCGCGGCTGGCACCGGGGTTGCCGATGCCAGCGATGAGCGCGCGCACCATCTCGTAATGTCCGTCTGCGAGGCTACCCTGGCGGAAGAAGGGAATGGCGATGTCCTCGATGATCCAGTTGCACTTCACGTCCGGCAGGCTGCCTTCCACCCCATAGCCGGTCTCGATCTCGACCCGGCGCTGGTCAAGCACCTGGAGCACCAGGATGCCGTTGTCTGGTTCCTTCTTGCCGATACCCCAGTGGTTGAACAGGGCCGTGGCGAATTCCTTGGCGTTCAACTGACCGATCGAGGGCAGCACCACCACGGCGATCTCCATCCCGGTCTGCCGTTCGACTTTGTCGATCAGGGTGTTGATGTCGGCCTGGCGGGCGCGGATGGCGCCGGCCGGATCGGATACCCAGCCCAGGTTATCGACACGCGGGTTGGGCACGGCGGCGACCGCCTGGTTCAGGTCGGCCGCCGGGGCCGGGACGGCTTGCCATAGCAGTGCGGCAACCAGGATCAGCAACCGGCTGAAGATTCCGATCAAACGATCTGGCATGGCGCTCCCTTCGTCGAGGAGTATTGGCTCTTATCCCGCAGGCCGGGTTCGGTAGAACCGCATCGCCGTCGTCTTCATCTCCCTGGCGCGCTGGTTCGCCACCGCCTTCTTAAGCCTGCCCATGACGTGCATCTCGCAAGCCTTGCAATCGAAACGCAGGGTCAGTGTCTCGTCGCCGTTGACCAGGCTGAGCGGTTCGGCCTTGATGGTGCCGTGCACGCCGGTCACGCCCTGGGTCTGCCTCGGGCACAGGCTGAGCGAATAGCGCACGCAGTGCTTGGTGATCATCAGCGCGACCTCGCCCTCTTCCTCGTGGCTCTCGTAGGCGGCGGCGATCAACCTGACCCCGTGGCGGGCATAGAAGTCGCGCGCCTTGGTGTTGTAGACGTTGCCCAGGTAGGACAGGGTGTCGTCGGGATAGACGGCCGGCTGCTCGGCCGCGCGCGGCAGGCGTTCCAGGCCGGCCGCGCGGGCCGCTTCCAGGGCCGTGACGGCGTCGCGGCGCAACTGGTTGACGGTCGAGGCGGGGATGAACCAGGGCTGGGCCAGGTCGAGGGCGATCTCGATCGGCTGAAAAATGGTCGCGCCCAGCTTGGCCAGGTTCTCGCGCAGGCCGGCCTCGGCGCGGGCGGCATCCTTGGCCGGTTCCCTGGCCAGGGCGACCGTCGCGGAGGCGGCGAAGCCATCCTCGTCGGTCAGATTCAGCGCGAAGCCAGCCGCGGTCTCGGACAACGTCATCCAGATGCCGATGCGGCGCTCGGCCGATTTCCGGTCCAGGACGCGCTGCCAGCTCTGGTCGCGGTTGCGGTTGATCTCGGTGCCGGCGCGCAGGTCCTTGAGCTCGGCCATGCGGTCCTTGGGGCGCACCCGCCAGCGTTTGTCGCCGACCTTGTCGGCCTCGTTGATGGCCAAGCCGGTCAGTTCCTTCTGCAGGTCGTAGTAGCAGAGGCCGTCGCCGTTGTTGAGGGTGGCCTCGGTCTCGATCTCGACCCAGTCGGGGCCGACCCGGGTCACCCAGCCGATAGTCCGGCCGGGATTTTTCGGGCTGTCGAAGGCGCCGATGTCCTGCTTGCGGCCCTGGACGAAGTAGTCGGTGGCGCCGCGGTTGAAGTTGAGATCGGGGTCGGGCGTGAAGGTGTAGCTGCAGTGGCCGCTCGACGCGCCTGCCAGTTCCGGGCGCCGTTCCAGGATATCGTCGAGCAGGCGCCGGTAGTGGGCGGTGACGTTCTTGACGTAGCCCATGTCCTTGTAGCGGCCCTCGACCTTGAAGCTCTGGATGCCGGCGTCGATCAGGGCCTCCAGGTTGCCGCTCTGGTTGTTGTCCTTGAGCGAGAGGACGTGCTTGTCGTGGGCGATGACGCGGCCTTTCGCGTCGGTGACCTGGTAGGGCAGCCGGCAGGCCTGGCTGCAATCGCCCCGGTTGGCGCTGCGGCCGGTCTGGGCATGGCTGATGTAGCACTGGCCGCTGTAGGCGACGCAGAGGGCGCCGTGGATGAAGAACTCCAGCGGTACCGTGGTGGCGGCGCGGATCGCGGCGATCTGGTCCAGGGTCAGTTCGCGCGCCAGGACCAGTTGCGAGAAACCGACCGCTTCCAGGAAGGCGGCCTTCTCCGGCGTGCGGATGTCGCACTGGGTGCTGGCGTGGAGCTGGATGGGCGGCAGGTCGAGTTCGAGCAGGCCCATGTCCTGGACGATCAGGGCGTCGACGCCGGCGTCCCAGTACTGCCAGGCCAGCTTGCGCGCCGGCTCCAGTTCGTCGTCGCGCAGGATGGTGTTGAGGGTGGCGTAGATGCGGGCGTGGTAGCGATGCGCATGCTCGACCAGGCGGGCGATGTCGGCCACCGGGTTGTCGGCGCTGGTGCGCGCGCCGAACGCCGGCCCGCCGATGTAGACGGCGTCGGCGCCATGGTTGACCGCCTCGATGCCGATGTCGGCGTCGCGGGCGGGAGCGAGGAGTTCGAGCTGGTGGGCGAGCATGGTTCGTGGGGCGGGGCGGGCGGCTAGCTTACCTCAGAGGCGCGCGCCGATCTAAGGAAATGTAGCCTCGCTGCCGTCGTTCCCGCACAGGCGGGAACCCAGTCGAATCAAGGCACTGGATGCCCGCCTGCGCGGGCATGACGGTGCCGCACGAGACGCGTCGGGGACACCGTTCATTCCTCGCCGAGCAGCATGGCCAGCACCTGTCGCTCGCCCTGGCCGCCCAGCCTGACCTGGCGGATCTCACCGTCCACGACCAGCACGAAGCTGGGCGTGGCCATGATGCCGAAGCCTTGCGCCAGCTCGGGCGCCTCGAACACGTTCACCTTGATCAGGTTGCGATGCTCGGGGCGCAGCCGATCCGCCAGCTGGGTCGTTGCCCGGCAGGGGCCGCACTGGGGCGAGTAGAAGTAATAGACGCGCCGGCTGTCGGCGTGCGCCTCGCCGTCCACCGCCGAGGTGTCCGGCGCCGGCCGGCCCTCGCTCCGGCGCGCGCGCCGCACGGTCAGGTACTGCATGAGCAAGACGGCGCCCAGGAACAGCGCCAACACGATAAGCAACCCGTTCATTCCGCCTCCGCCAGGAACCGCGAGGTGTCCGCAAAATGCCATTGTCGTTCATAATCGCCGCAACCGACGAGGAGACCGCATTGACCGATCACGCCCTCGGCTCCCCAGACTACTGGCTGGACGAACATGGCGCCGCCCTCTACAAGTACGCCCTGTTGCACACGCGGGACGAGCACAAGGCGGAAGAGGCGGTGCAGGAGACCCTGCTGGCCGCCCTGCAGGCGCACGCACGCTATGCCGGCGGCGCCTCGGCGCGCACCTGGCTGATCGGCATCCTCAAGCACAAGCTGATCGACCTGTTCCGTCACGATCTGCGCGAATCCCAGTTCGACGAGCCGGACGACCCGGAGTCCGCCCTCGATGTCCTCACCGACGAGGCCTTCGACGGCGCCGGCCATTGGCGCTACATGCCCGGCGACTGGGGCGACCCGGCCGACAACGTCGCGCGCGGCCAGTTCATGGCCATCCTGCAGCGCTGCCTGGACCTCCTGCCCGAGCGCCTGGCCCGGCTGTTCATGCTGCGCGAGGTGATGGAAGAAGAATCCGAAAATATTTGTCAGGAATTGGCGATCACGCCGACCAACCTGTGGACGATGCTGTATCGGGCCCGACTGGGGCTCCGGCGGTGTCTCGACAGGAACGGGGTCGGCAACGCCGTCCCGGGATGATGAAGATGCTGACGTGCAAGGATGCGAGCCATCTGATCTCGGAACGCCAGGAACGCCCGCTGGGCCGACGGGAACGACTGGGTCTGTGGCTGCACCTCCTGATCTGCGCCTACTGCCGTGCCTTCGAGCGGCAAGTCGCCATGTTGAGCCGGGCCCTGCGCGAGCTGGGCCGACTCGACGCGGCGGACGCGCAGGGCATCGACCTCGCCCCCGAGGCGCGTGAACGCATCCGCAAGGCCTTGGCCGAGCGGGGCCGGAACGAGTAGCCGCCCGTTTCTCCGGGACCATCGTCATGAAGCGCCCATACGGGCGGACAACGTGACTGACTTCAGGAGAATCGACATGAACACCACCCCTCACGCCCTCGCCCTGAGCGCCGCCGTCGGCAGCGCCGGCCTCGCCCACGCCAGCGGCAATCCCTTCGCCATGCAAGGCCTGGCCGGCGGCTACCAGGATGCCGAATTCGCGCCCCTGTGCGCGCCTCGGAATAGGGAGGGATGAATGAATTACTGCCTGGCATGCCTGGTCCGGGATGGCTTCGGCCTGGCAAAATGGCGCGGCGAAAACTGCTTCGCCGACATCCAGGATAGGATCCCATTCCCGCTCGACCGGTTATCCGCCGATCTCAGCTGGCAACTCGCCACATGGACCGAACCGATCGCCAATCGCCATAGGCCGGACTGAAGGCCGGATTTTCTGCCGTATCCGGGGCCGGCTCGACCGGAAGTTGAATCAATTGCCATCGCGGCCGGTCAGAGGGCTTCATGGCTATAGCCGCCCGACCCCATTCCCGGAGACACGCATGACGATGAAATTCCGACTGTTCGGCCTGACCCTTGCCTTGGCCTGGGGGCTGGGCGCCCTGGCGGCGGATGCCCCCGCCCCGGCTTCCGGGGTCGAGAGCCCGCCAGCCCGGACCGCTTACCGCCTGCCCGACTTTTCCACCTTGGTGCATCGCCAGGGGCCGACGGTGGTCAACGTGCGCGTATTCCGGGCCAAGCCCGACGAACCCGCGGAGGCGCCACAGGCGAGCCGGCAGCCTCTGCATCCCCCCCGTGAGTCCGGCCTGGGATCGGGTTTCGTGGTATCCGCCAATGGCATCATCCTGACCAATCGCCATGTCGTGGCCGGCGCGGAGAAAATCTCGGTCCGTTTCTCCGACAAGCGCGAACTGCCTGCCCGGGTGGTCGGCGTCGACCCCCTGACCGACCTGGCGGTACTCAAGGTGGAAGCCGAGAATCTTGCCGTTGCCACCCTGGGCGACTCCTCCCGGCTCCAGGTCGGCCAGTGGGTGCTGGCCATCGGCGCCCCCCTGGGCCTGGAACGCACGGCGACCCAGGGCATCGTCAGCGCCCTGGGACGTGCCTTGCCGAACGACAGCTACGTGCCTTTCATCCAGACCGACGTCCCCATCAACCCGGGCAATTCGGGCGGCCCCCTGTTCGACCTGGAGGGGAACGTGGTCGGCATCAACGCCCAGATCGTCAGCAACAGCGGCGGCTACATGGGCCTTTCCTTCGCCATCCCCATCAACACCGCCGTGGCGGTGGCCAAGCAGATACTCGAACGGGGCCATGCCACGCATGGCTGGCTCGGCGTCAGCACCCAGGATCTGACGCCGGAATTGGCCCAGGCATACGGCATGGACATCCCGCGCGGTTCCCTGGTCAACGAAGTGACGCCGGAAGGTCCGGCGGACCAGGCCGGCCTGCAAGCAGGCGACGTCATCCTGGCCATCGACAAACAGGCGATCGCCGACAGCGCCGACCTGCCGCCCATCATCGGTGCCAGCCAACCCGGCACGGAGCGCACCTTGACCATACTGCGCGACGGCCAAATGAAACCATTGCGCCTGAAAGTGGGTGAACTGGGGCAGGGCACGGGTGCCAACAAGCATGCCGCCCCGACGCGAATCGACCGTCTCGGCCTCAAGGTATCGAGCCTGGATGCCGCCACCCAGCAGGTATTGGGCCTGCACGGCGGGGTCCTGGTGGAAGAAGCCGAAGCCGGCCCCGCCACCGCCGCGGGCGTGCAAGCCGGCGACATCCTGCTCCGGCTTGGCCGGCAAGCGATCGAGAACGCCGAATTGCTGCCGGGGCTGGTGGCCGGGTTGGCGGCCGGCCGCCCCATCCCGATGCTGGTCAAGCGCCAGGACAACGTCACCTTCGTCACGGTCACCTTGGCCAAAAAGGACTGAGATGCGCTGCGAGCGCGCAACCCATAGCCCACCGGGGCCGCGAGGCCCCTTTGCATTCCCTCGTGCGCGACAGCTCGGGTCGCCGGCCCAGCCGCAATGGCCGAGGCACATTAGCCGGCTCGAACCCTGTGTGCCGCCACCCGCCGCGCCCCGGCCCCTGTTCGTCAACGGCACGGGGCGGCCGGGCCCGATGGCCAGACGCCGCATTTCCACGGATTGGAAAACCAAATAAAAAGGGGCCGTCAGGCCCCTTTCCGTTTCCAAGCCTGCCGTGCTACAGGACGATGCCGGGATTGCCCTTCGGCAGACCGACCACCTTGGGCTGGTTGAGCTTGACGCCCTTGATGGTCTTCTTGTCGCGCAGGTACTCGGCCACCACGTCCCACACCGGCACGCCCTGGGCGCCCTCGGCCACCGGGGCCCAGCCGGCCACCTTGTAGGTCTTGTCCGGGTCGACCGGCTTGCCGTTCAGCTTCATGTCGCTGATCCGCTTGCCGATGGTCTGGGTCGGGTTGACCGTGTACTGGATGCCGCCGACACGCACCATGTCGCCGCCCTGCTGGTAGTAGGGGTCGTCGTTGAACAGGTTGTCGCAGACGTCTTCCATGATGGTCTTGATCATCGAGCCCTTCATGTTGGTCAGGGTCGACTGCGGGTAGGTGATGGCGGTCTGGTCCATCAGTTTTTCCATGGTGATGGACTCGCCCGGCAGGATCGTGGTGCCCCAGCGGAAGCCCGGCGAGAAGCCGGCGTCGGCGCCCTTGACGGCCATCAGGGCGTCGAGGATCAACTGGTCCCAGGTGCCGTTGAAGTTGCCGCGCCGGTACAGGAAGTCGTCGGAAACGGCCAGGACCTCGTTCAGCTTGGCCTCGTAAGGCGCGCGGATGTTCTTGATCAGGCCATCCATCTTGGCGTCGGCCGCCAGGAAGTTGGCGAACACCGGCAGCAGGCGGTACTTCCAGCCGACCAGCTTGCCGTTCTTGACGTCGAAATCCATGACGCCGAGGAACTTGCCGTTGGAGCCGGCGTTGGTGACCAGGCAGGTGCCGCCGTTGGGCGTCTTGACCGGGACCGGCTGGTAGACGCCGTCGTGGGTGTGGCCGCCGAAGATGGCGTCGACGCCGTTGACCCGGCTGGCCATCTTGAGGTCGACGTCCATGCCGTTGTGGGACAGCACGACCACGATCTTGGCGCCCTTGGCGCGGGCCTCGTCGACCCACTTCTGCATGTTGTCGTCGCGGATGCCGAACGACCAGTCCGGCACCATGTAGCGCGGGTTGGCGACCGGGGTATAGGGGAAGGCCTGGCCGACCACCGCCACGGTGACGCCGTTGATCTCGCGCAGGGTATAGGGCTTGAACACCTGGTCGCCGAAATCGTTGGTGACGATGTTCTGGGCGACGAAATCGATGCCGGCCTTCTTGAAGTCGTTGTTGACGATTTCCATCACCCGCTTGGCGCCGTAGGTGGATTCCCAGTGCGGGGTCATGACGTCGACGCCGAGCGCGATGCAGGCGTCGACCATGTCCTGGGCGTTGGTCCACAGGGCGGTGGCGGAGCCCTGCCAGGTGTCGCCGCCGTCCAGCAGCAGGGAGCCGGGCCGGGAACCGCGCACCTTGTCGACCAGGGTCTTCAGGTGGGCGAAACCGCCGACCTTGCCGTAGGTCTTGGCGGCGGTCTGGAAGTCGAGGTAGGTGAAGGCGTGGGCATCGACCGTGCCGGGCTTGATGCCGTAGTGCTTGAGGAAATGCTCGCCGACCAGGTGCGGCACCTTGCCGGCCATGGAACCGACGCCCAGGTTGACGTTGGGCTCGCGGAACCAGATCGGCATCAGCTGGGCATGGGTGTCGGTGATGTGCATGAACGACACGTTGCCGGCCGGCGGCGCGTCGTAATAATGGGCGGGCAGGTCGCCGGCCAGGACGGCACGGCTGTCCAGGACCAGGCCGGACGCGGCGGCGGCGGCCAGAACCTGCAGGAATTCGCGGCGATTCATGGACATGGGACTACTCCTCTCGATGGCTACGGGCCGTTTTCGTTGCATGGCCGGATATTCAATAAAAATCCGGGCACTCAGGCCCGGATTTCCCCCTTCTCGCCCCCTCCCCCGCATGCGGGGGAGGGGGC
>JAAXVP010000416.1 GCA_013335435.1 Thiobacillus sp.
CACAGCCCTATATAACAGGCTACAACTTTGAGATTGATAATGCTCTTTGTGGTGGTGATTATAACCCTGCTACCAAAACCTATCAGTATCCTACTGCTGGTCAAGCCGTTATCGAGATTTACTTTCAGATGCTTGAAGGATGACCAGCCTTCCCATCTCATGCCTGCCTCGAAAATCCAGCGGGGCAACCCTTTGTAGGCAACCCCTGCATAAATCTGCTGCGGGAGCGTAATATGGGTTTTAGCACCCGAATTGGTGAAGGTACTCCTCAAACCGCTGTACAAAGGCTCAGGTATTGAGCCAGGAATAGCGAAGCTGACATCCCCCTCGGGATCGACACTTATTTCGCTGCGGTAGGCGAAGCCGAGTGTAACATCCTTCGTGAGATCAGCAGCCATCCCCACATTGAACCCGACACCGGTACCGTCACCGTCGAACTTCTGGTTCGCATCGGGGAGGGGCCCGAAGACGCCCATCGTGGCTCCCGTCAGGTTGATCTTGTTTTCCAGTGTAGCGTCAAGTATCATAATGTCCAGGCCTGCGGCCACCGACAGCCAGGGCAGTACCTGGAAGGAAACGGCCGGGTTGATGTTGTAGGTTGCCATCTCGGACTTGGTAGCCAGGTATCGGCCTTCCCACGTATCCCCCCAGTCGGTGCCCAACCCGAACGGGTTGAAGACACCCAGACCGGCACTGATCTTGTCGGAAAACTTGTCCCGTGTGACGGCCATGCACAAATAACGGTTAGCCCAAATGCTCAGAACCCTGCGCAACCACGGTACATTCGATACCTTGCCGCCCTCCATATAGGGCGAGGCAATCACGATTTTGGCCTTGGTCTGCCTAATCCTGGCCAGCATCCTTTCGATGTGATCGGGAGAATAACTGAGATCTATGTCCAGGACCACCAGGTAATCGGCCTCGCCCTGGGGCACCATGGGGCTCAGCACCCGGGGGCCGTAGCGCACGTCGCTGGACACCGAGCCGCCGCGCTGGCTCATGCCGTGCAACTCGCTCTTCTTGACCTCGAAGCCGGCCCGGAAGACCGCGTCGGCGAGGATGTCGGAGGCGGTCAGGACGCCCTGGCCGCCGAGGCCGCCGAGGACGATATTGGTCACTTGTCGCATCGCCGTCTCCTCAATCCGCCGGCATGGCCGCGCAGGCCTGGCTCATCTTTTCCAGGGCCGCCTTCTCATAGAAGCGGATCTTGGGCGCCGCCAGGACGCAGGGCTGGCGCACCACCACCAGGGCGGTCTCCGGCTTGGCCAAGAGTTCCTGGAGCAGCTCGGTGAGGGCCGCCTGGTCGCGGTCGGCGCCGCTGACCTCGAGGGTGCGCACGTTCCGGACGCCCATGGCGATGGCCAGGGCCTCGAAGTCGATCTTGCCGGTGGGCTCGTGGTCCAGGCTGCGGCCGGTGCCCGGGTGTTCCTGCTGGCCGGTCATGGCGGTGGTGCCGTTGTCCAGGATCAGGACCACGTGGCCGGTGGCGGGCGGGTTGTAGACCATCTCGGCGACGCCGGTGAGACCGGAATGGACGAAGGTGGAGTCGCCGATCACGCTCACCACCCGGCGCGCCTGCTCGGCCGGCAAGGTGTGACGGAGGCCGAGGCCGACGCCGATGCTGGCGCCCATGCAGACGCAGGTATCCATGGCCGAGAAGGGCGGCAGCACGCCCAGGGTGTAGCAGCCGATGTCGCCGGAGACGATGCAGCCCAGGTCGCGCAGGACCTCGAACACGCCCCGGTGCGAGCAGCCCTGGCACAGTTCGGGCGGCTTGCCGCGCGGCGGCGGCGCCTCGGGGGTGGTGTCGCCGGCCAGGATGCGGCGCACCCGGGGCACGTTGAGTTCGCCGAAGCGGTACATCTCGGCCTTGCCCTCGGCCGGGATGCCGGCGGCGCGCAGGGCCTCGTGCAGGATCGGGTCGCCCTCCTCGACCACCATCAGGCGCTTCACGCCGGCGGCGAAGGCGCGGATGCGCTCCATGGGCAGGGGGTAGGTCAGGCCCAGGATCAGGTGGCTGGCCTCGGGGGCGGCCTCCTGGGCGTGCATGGCGGCGATGCCGCTGCTGACGATGCCCAGGTCGGCGCTGCCCTCGATAACCCGGTTGGGCCCCTCGGCCTCGTTCCAGGCGGCGATCTCGGCCAGCTTGGCGCGCAGGCGCAGGTGGGCCGGCTTGGCGTAGGCCGGGATCATCACCCGGGCCGGGATGTCGCGCCGGAAATCGGACGTCCGCGCCGGGCCAGGCTCGGCGCGCGGCGCCACCAGGGTCTTGGAATGGCACACCCGGGTGGTCAGGCGCAGGATCACCGGGATGCGCCAGCGCTCGGAGATCTCGAACGCCAGCAGGGTCTGGTCGTAGGCCTCCTGGGAGTCGCACGGCTCCAGCATGGGCACGGCGGCGGCGCGGGCGTAGTGGCGGTTGTCCTGCTCGTTCTGGCTCGACGCCATGCCGGGGTCGTCGGCGGAGACCACCACCAGGCCGCCGTCGACGTCGGTGTAGGTGGCGGTGAACAGGGGGTCGGCGGCGACGTTGAGGCCGACGTGCTTCATG
>JAAXVP010000002.1 GCA_013335435.1 Thiobacillus sp.
TATTGCGTTTCCCCTGCTGTGCTATACCGACATAAATTCGGTATCACACAGGAGTTCGTGATGAATCCCGACCCGGAACAACTCCAGGCCAATCAAGCTTTACCACCACCAGTTGAACGGTTGCTGACGGGTCTTTGGCAGCAACGGGAGGAGTTGGGGTTGATCGCCGACGAATTGCTGGCCATTTTCCGCAGTCATGGCATGACCCCGCCCCAGGACGAGGGAACTCACGTCTGAGGCGGTATCCGGTCACATGTGGCGGATGATTCCCTTGCCGAATTCCGAACAGGAAACCTGGTTCGCACCTTCCATCAGACGGGCGAAGTCGTAGGTCACGTTCTTCGACTGGATGGCGCCATCCATGCCCTTGATGATCAGGTCGGCGGCCTCCAGCCAGCCCATGTGGCGTAGCATCATCTCCCCGGACAGGATGATCGAGCCCGGATTGACGTAGTCCTGGCCGGCATACTTGGGCGCGGTGCCATGGGTGGCTTCGAACATGGCCACGGTGTCGGAAAGATTGGCGCCCGGGGCGATGCCGATGCCGCCCACCTCCGCCGCCAGGGCGTCGGAGACATAGTCGCCGTTCAGGTTGAGGGTGGCGATCACGTCGTATTCGGCCGGACGCAGCAGGATCTGTTGCAGGAAGGCGTCGGCGATGACGTCCTTGACCACGATGCCGTTGGGCAACTTGACCCAGGGGCCGCCATCGATCGGCACGCCACCGAATTCACGCACGGCCAGTTCATAGCCCCACTTCTTGAAGCCACCCTCGGTGAACTTCATGATGTTGCCCTTGTGCACCAGGGTCACCGACTTGCGGTTGTTGTCGATGGCGTACTGGATGGCCCTGCGGATCAGGCGCTCGGAGCCCTCGACCGAAACCGGCTTGATGCCGATGGCGGAGGTTTCCGGGAAGCGGATCTTCTTGACGCCCATTTCCTTCTGCAAAAACTCGATGACCTTCTTAACCTCGTCACTGCCCGCTTCCCACTCGACGCCGGCGTAGATGTCCTCGGTGTTCTCGCGGAAGATCACCATATCGACCTTCTCCGGCTCCTTGACAGGGGAGGGCACGCCCTGGAAATAGCGCACCGGGCGCAGGCAGACATAGAGGTCGAGCATCTGGCGCAGGGCGACGTTGAGGGAACGGATACCGCCCGAGGTCGGGGTGGTCAGCGGCCCCTTGATGGAGACCACATAATCCTTGGCGGCCTGGACGGTCTCGTCAGGCATCCAGGTATTGGCGTCATAGACCTTGGTGGCCTTCTCGCCGGCGTAGACTTCCATCCACTCGATCCTGCGCTTGCCGCCGTAAGCCTTCTCGACGGCGGCATCCAGCACTGCGCGCATGACCGGGGTGATGTCCACGCCGGTGCCGTCGCCCTCGATGAAGGGGATAATGGGCCGGTCGGGCACGTTCAGCGAGAAGTCGGCATTGACGGTGATTTTTTCGCCCTGGGCGGGGACCTGGATTCGAGTGGTCACGATAACTCCTGGTAATTACGCAAAAAATGAGTCGCATCATCCTGTTCAACAAGCCCTATGGCGTGCTGAGTCAATTCACCAGCGAGGACGGCCATCCGGGGTTGAAGGAATTCATCGACCTGTCGGGTTTCTATGCCGCCGGCCGGCTGGATGCGGACAGCGAAGGTTTGCTTATTCTAACCGACGACGGGGGGCTACAGCACCGGCTTGCCCATCCTAGGTTCGGCAAGGAAAAGACCTATCTGGTCCAGGTCGAGGGCGAGCCTACCGAACCGGCACTGGAACTGTTACGGCGCGGCGTCGACCTGGGTGATTTCATCACCCGGCCAGCCATGGCACGGCGCATCGCCGAACCGGCCGGACTTTGGCCACGCGACCCGCCGGTACGCTTTCGCAAGGCCATCCCGACCTACTGGATCGAACTTACCATCCGCGAGGGCAAGAACCGCCAGGTGCGCCGGATGACCGCCAAGGTCGGTTTACCCACCCTGCGCCTGATCCGCTGGCGGCTCGGCGACTGGACCCTGGATGGCCTGGCGCCGGGCGCGTGGCGTCAGGAGGAAGTCAACCCGCCACGATCCGCTCGCGCCACTGGCGGGCGTGACGGACAAGCAGGGCCTCGTCGATGGAAAGGCAGCGGCCGTCCTTGACCACCATCTCGCCCGCCACCCAGACGTGGCGAACCTGTTCGCGGCCGGCACTGTAGACCAGTTGGGAGATGGGGTCGTAGCAGGGCTGCATGGCGGCCCCGGACAGGTCGACCGCGACGATGTCGGCCTGCTTGCCCGGCAACAGGGAACCGATCTGGCTGTCGAGACCCAGTGCCTTGGCACCGTTCAGGGTGGCCATGGCCAGGGCGGCATGGGCCGGTACGGCGTCGGCGCGACCGGACATGCCCTTGGCCAGAAGGGCCGCCAGGCGTGTTTCCTCGAACACGTCCAGACGATTGTTGCTGGCGGCCCCATCGGTGCCGACGCCGATGTTGACCCCGGCGTCGAGCAAACGTGTCTTGGGTGCAACGCCGTTGGCCAGTTTGAGGTTGGAACTGGGGCAATGGGCAATGTGACAACCCTGCTCTGACAGCAGAGCGATCTCCTCGTCGTTCAGGTGCACGGCGTGGACGCCTACGAACTGGGGCCCAAGCAGGCCGAGCCGATGCAAGCGCTCCAGCGGCCTGGCCTTGTAGGTCTCCAGGCTCTGGCGAATCTCGTCATGGGTTTCGTGTACGTGCATGTGGATGGGCAAATCCAGCTGCGCCGCATAGGTCTGCACCTTCTCCAGGGTCTTGTCGCCGCAGGAATAGGGGGCATGGGGTGCCAGACAGAATGACACCAACGGCTGGTGCCTGTAGGCATCGCGCACTTCCATGCCCTTGAGCAGGTAGCCGTCCGGGTCGGCGGCCCAGGCGGAGGGGTGATCGATCACGATGATGCCCGAGGCGACGCGCATCTTCGCTTCCAGGGCCGCCTCGATGGTGGCGTCCGGAAAGAAGTACATGTCGTTGAAACAGGTGACGCCACCCCGGAGCATTTCGATGCAGGCCAGCCGGCTGCCGTCCATGACGAATTCCGGTGACATCCAGCGTCCCTCGGCGGGCCAGATGTGGTCGTTCAGCCAGGTCATCAGGGGCTGGTCGTCGGCGAACCCGCGCAACAGGGCCATGGCGGCATGGGTATGCAGGTTGACCAGTCCAGGCATGAGGGCGTGGCCTGGCAGGCGTACGCGTTCCCGGAACAGGTAGCGAATGTCCGCGTCGTGGCTTGGCAGTATGTCCTGGATACGGCCTTCGCCGACGATCAGGCTGTGATGCTCGAGCACCTTGCCGGACGGTTCCACGGGTACGATCCATTCGGCATCGATGCGGAGGTCTACTACAGTTTGGTTACGCATGCCGGAATGCTATTCATGTGTCATCGAGCCGGCAAGCGCGAAAAAAATGCGCCCCGAGGGGCGCATCCTGTGTGTCCAATTGATTTGGGCGCCTGCGTGCAGACGCCGCCATTCAATCAGTGCTTGCTGAGGCAGAAGCTGACCAGGGGATGGACGTATTCAGGGGCCTTGGCCTGGACCGGAGCAGGCGCCGCAACGACGACCGGAGCGGGAGCCGGAGCGGGTTCGACCACTACCACCGGAGCGGGAGCCGGAGCGGGTTCGACCACTACCACCGGGGCCGGCTTCGTCTCTGCCTTGCAGTCGGTATCGAACAGGCCTTGGCCGGGACAGCCGATAGTCCGGTACAAGTCGTAACCGGCGGTCATGCCAGTCGAACTGGCTTCATTGGCCGGGTTGTAGTAGGAATCGGCATGGGCGATACCGACAGCGGCAAAGCCGGCGAACAAGGTACTCAGAGCGATACGGGTGGCGTTCATGGTTTACTCCTGTTTAGAAAAATCAAATATTCAAATATTGTAAGTTGCTACGCCATTGTAATGCGATAGTCGAGGTTCGCATCGACACAAAGTACGGATCGGCGTGGTGCTTGCGTACCACACGGTGGAGTTGTCACGACAAAAAAATGCGCCCTTGCGGGCGCATTCAGGTTTCCTGTGCCAGGAAGCGGTGCAGGCACTGGTTACTTCATGCTGACGCCCAGGGCCTTGACGGTCTCGGCGGTGATGTAGCCGTCGGCCGGAAGTCCCTTGGCACGCTGGTAGGCCGTCACGGCATTCATGGTCTGGCTGTCCAGCTTGCCGGTGATGGCGGTGTTGTAGCCAGCCGCCTGCAAGGCCTTCTGGATTTCGGCGATCTTCTCCGGGGTGGCGTTGACGTCGCACAGGATCTGGGCCCAGTACTCCTGTGCCGGGCTGACCTGAACCTGTTGCTGCACGGTCGTGTACTCGGCGGGAACGGGAACGCGCTTTTCGGTCGCCGGGGTGACCATGGTCATGACTTCGCGCATATAGTCGACCGGCACGACCTTGGTCACGGTGGTGGTGGGCTTCACCAGCTTGGTGATTTCACGCTCGCCGTACTCGGCCGGTACTTCGATGGTGCGGGTGGTCGCCGGGGTCTTCAGGACGGTCTTCTTGATCGTGGTGTATTCGGCCGGGATGTCTTCGTAGCGTACCGTGGCGGGGGTTTTCAGAACTTCACGGGTAACGGTCTGGTATTCGGCCGGAACCTCGACCAGGCAGAAAATCTCACCGGTCTTGGCATCGACCATCTGAACATTGCTTGCCGTGCCGGGTTTCCAGGTCGTGTAGGCCTCGCGGACAAGTTTCCGCTCGGAAACGGTTTCATAGACGGCAGGCACTTCGATGGCCTTCTTGCTGGCCGGCTTGGCCACGACGCGTTCCTCGACGTTTTCATAGACGGCAGGCACTTCCTCGATACGGGTGCCGGCCGGCTTCACCACGACGCGCTCCTTGACCGTCTCGTAGACGGCGGGCACGACTTCCTGGATTTCCTCGCTCAGGACGTGCACCTTCACGGCTTTGTAGACGGGCGGCACGATCTCGATGCGCTCACCGGCTTCCTTGGCCAATTTCTGGGTGCTCTCGGTACGGTATACCGGATCCTTGATAATCTTGGCATAGCACTCGCCAGGCTTGGCCTTGGGCATGTCGCCGGTGGCCTTGGCAGGGGCCGGTGCCGGTGCAGGCTTGGGCGTGTCGCCCTTGCAAACGGGATCGAGCAGGCCACGGCCCGGGCAGCCGATGGTCATGTACAAATCCTTGCCGACGGTGGTGCCGGTTGCGCTGGCAGCATTTGTCGGGTCGTAATACGGTGTGCCGGTCGCCTCGGCGCGGACAATGCCAGCGGAAGCGAGGGCGATAGTCAAAGAACTCGTGACCAGTAGGGCTGCGCGCATCATTATTCTCCTTGTAAGAAAACGCTATATTCCAGCAAAAATATTACCGGATCGGCTTGAGTATTCTATTACTTGGGAATGGTTTGTGCTGCCCCACAAATTGCGGAGGGAAGCTGGTATATGCGTACTGACTGGCTTGGGCTGTGGATTTTGGCGATTGATATCCGAACGCCAAGCGGATTCCGGATGGTGAAAATCTGGTACGGCAATAAAAAACCGCCCGAAGGCGGCTTTTTATTGGCTGGCGCGGGGCGGTTTACTTGACCCGGCTGCGGTACTCGCCGGTACCGGTGTCGATTTCGATCTTGTCGCCGATTTCAACGAAGGCGGGAACGGAAATCGTGTGGCCGGTAGGCTTGATGCGGGCCGGCTTCATGACCTTGCCGGAGGTGTCGCCCTTGACGGCGGGTTCGGTGTACTCGACCTCGCGCACCACGGAAGAGGGCATGTTGACGGTGATCGCCTTGCCTTCATAGAACACCACTTCGCAGGGCATGGCGTCTTCCAGGTAGTTCAGCATGTCGCCCAGGTTGTCGGGTTCGATCTCGTACTGGTTGTATTCGCTGTCCATGAACACGTACATGGGATCGGCGAAGTAGGAATAGGTGCATTCCTTGCGGTCCAGGGTGACGGTGTCGAACTTCTCGTCGGCCTTGTACACGGTTTCCGTGCCGGCGCCTGTGAGCAGGTTCTTCATCTTCATCTTGACCACGGAGGCGTTGCGGCCCGATTTGGAGAATTCGGCCTTCTGGACCACCAGCGGGTCGTTGCCCACCATGATGACGTTGCCGGCGCGGAGTTCCTGTGCGGTTTTCATGATCTGTTCGGAAAGTTGGTCGGTAAAAAGCCGGTAATTATATCTTTTTATTCCGATTTTTCATTACAGAATTTCACCAAATTGGCGGCCAGGTCGCCAACCCGATCCAGTCTGGTCTGCCAGTCGGCCGCTTGTTCCGGCCAACGGTCCCGGCGTGACCAGAATTCCGGCCAGGCCGGGCCGACATCGCCATCATCGTTCCAAAGTAGCCAAAACCGCCGCAATGCCAGGGCATCGGCTTCGTCCAAACCGGTGCAATAAAGGTCGAGCAGGGCTTCGACCTTGGGTCGGTGGGCGGCGTCCTCCTGGCGGTAGGCCTGCCAGACCAGCGGCTTGCCGGCCCACATGGCGCGCACCAGGGAATCCTCGCCCCGGACGAAGTTGCCGTCGCACGCCCAGAGCAGGCGATCATAACTATCCTGGTCCAGCATCGGCAGGATATGGACGGTCAGCTTTCCACGCTCCAGGCGGTCACCGACCGACACCCCGGCGCGGCCGAAGAACCGGTCCACGTCGGCCAATGCCTTGCCGGCCGGGACCAGGCAGCGAATCAGCTGTGTGCCGCTCGCCCAGGCGGCGAACAGACTCTCGATGGCCAGGCTTTCGTAACTGAACAGGGACAGGCGTACTTCGTCCGGGCTTGCGGCCGGGATACCGAGCCCGCGCCAGAACGCATCGATGGCCCCGGCATCGGCCAGGAAGGCGTCACGCCGCCTGATCAACCAGGACTCCTTCAGTACGCCTCCGGTGCCCACGACATAGCCGGGCATGAAGAAATACTTGGTCAGGGGCAGGCGAGGGTGCGGCGACGGCAGCCCATGGCAGCCGGTCACCCAATCCTCCGCGCTCAGGTATTCCAGATTGAGCCAGAGCGGCTTGACCTGCCTTGAGGCCATAGCCTGCTCGTATTGTTCGGGCAAATGGCAGGCAAGCGCCTCGATCACGATTTCGGCGGGTTCGGCAGGAGGGAAAGGGGTGAGCCAGCGGCGAACCTCGACGCCACAGAAATTCTGGCTGTCCAGTGCCGGGACGATTTCCGGTCGGATATGGCGAAAACTTTCCAGATCGTCTACCCACAGGCGCACCCGGATTCCGTATTCGGCAACCAGTTGGCGGGCCAGCCGCCAGGTGATGCCGATGTCACCGTAGTTGTCGATGACCGTGCAGAAGATATCCCAGCGCTGTCCGGCCGGCATGATGCCTCAGGGGAGAAGGATCTTGCCGTCCTTGCTGTACTGGTAATCCTTGAACACGTGTTCCGCACTCAGGATGCTGTAGTTGCCGGCGTCGTCCTGGCGACTGGTGTCCTTGAGCCGGTAGGTGTAATGGCCACAGGTCCAGATGTCGAAGTTGCGCATGTGGGTGCACAGGCAGGTCTTGTCGTAGACCTTGATCTTCTTGGCATCGGGATGGGCGGCGACTTCGCGGTTGTAGGCGTCGATGTAGGCGCACTTGCCGTTGCTGTCGAGGACGTAGCCGTAGGCCTCGCAGTTGGGCCGGATGCCGGCGCCGATGCCGGGGCTGTTCTTGAGCATGCGCATCGGGTAGCCGGTCGGCGAGATGCCGTTGACCTCGATGTCGGCTTCGGAGGCCTTGAAGTATTCCTGCTTGACCTCTTCCGGCAGGCCGCATTCGCTGGAGACGGTGAAGCGGGTGGCGACCTGGACGGCGGCCGAGCCGGTCTCCAGGAAGCGGGTGGCGTCGCTGCCGGTGAAGATGCCGCCGGCCGGGATCACCGGGATATCCAGGTGCTCCGCCTTCAGCCACTCGATGACCTCGGTGTTGATGGTGGCGAGGTCGAACTTGTTCCAGTCGTCCAGGCCGAAGCCGAGGTGGCCGCCGGCCAGCGGGCCCTCGACCACGACGTAGTCGGGCAGGCGGTTGGTACGGGCGTTCTTGCGCAGGAAGAGCTGCAGGGCGCGCAGGGAGGAGACGATGATGCCGATCTTGACGTCGCGGAAGCGGGGATGCTCCTCGATCATGGCCAAGGAGCCGAGGTGCAGGCCGGCCGCCAGGGTGATGCCCTCGATGCCGGCGTCCAAGGCGGCGTTCAGGCGGACCTTGAGGGTCTCCCTGGGCGCGTTCATGGTCAGCTTTTCCATGCAGTTGATGAAGATCATGCCTTCACCACGCTTGGCCGCCATGGTCCTGCCGACGTGCAGGCGGGTGGCTTCCTCGATTTCGCCGAGATCGAACTTGATCTCGGTTTTATCCATGTTATCAACGTTGTACTTGTACTTCTTGAGCTTTCCCTTGACGAACTTGGTGTCGTAGCGCCGGTCCGCCACGGTGGGTAGCATGGCGTCCGAGATATGGCCGATGCCGCCCAGGCGGGCCGCCTCCAGAGCCAGGTCGGCGGTGGAGATGTCCACGCCCATGCCGCCGATCATGATCGGCACCAACTCTTTTTCGCCCAGTTTCAGGCGGAAATCATCCACACACTTCGTCGTCATATTCGGTCAACTCGTGCCTTGGTCGACGAACGGCCGTCGGCGACCTGGCAAATATCAGGAGGGCGCATGATACGGGTTTCCTTAAGGAACCGACAGAAAATTGCACTTATATGAACCCGGTATCCAGTTGACTTTGGTCAGCTGAAATAGTGCCCAGCCGGCAACCCGATTGGCCGCAGCTAAGAATACCGTGGTATCTTTTTATCTGTTTTCTTGCCTTGTTCCTCATGCCCCTTTCCGACCTCGTCCACACCTTCGGCCAATGGCTGCTCGCCAAGCACGGCGAACGCGTGCACAAGATCGCCCTCGACGTCGGCTTCACCTGCCCGAACCGGGACGGCAGCAAGGGCACCGGCGGCTGCACCTTCTGCAACAACGCCTCGTTCAGCCCCGGCAGCCGGCTCAAGAAGTCCATGGCCGAGCAGATGGCATCCGGCCGCAGCGGCATCGGCCGACGCACCGGGGCGGGCAAGTACCTGGCCTATTTCCAGGCCTACACCAACACCTACGACGAGTACGAGCGCCTCAAGGAACTCTACGATCAGGCCCTGGAACATCCCGGCATGATCGGCCTGTCGGTGGGCACCCGGCCCGACTGCGTGCCCGACCGGGTACTCGACCTGCTGTGCGAATACCATGACCGCGGCCTGGAGGTCTGGCTGGAACTGGGCCTGCAATCCGCCTTCGACGACAGCCTGGCGCGGGTCAACCGCGGCCATGGCTTCGCCGAGTACGCCGAGACCTGTGGCAAGGCCCGGGCGCGCGGCCTGCCAGTCTGCACCCACCTGATCGTCGGCCTGCCCGGCGAGACGGAATGGCATTACCAGCGCACCCTGGACCGGGTACTCGACCTGGGTACCGACGGTCTCAAACTGCACCCGCTCCATGTCGTCCGCCATACCCTGCTGGCGCACCAATGGCGCCATGGCGAGTACCAGCCCATGGCCATGGAGGACTACATCCGGGTGGCCGCCGACCTGATCGAGCGTACACCGCCGGAGGTCGTCTACCACCGCGTCACCGGCACCGCGCCGGTCGACATCCTGCTGGCGCCCATGTGGTGCCAGCACAAGTGGCCGGTACTGAACGGCATCGAAAACCTGTTGAAGGAACGCGGCAGCCGCCAGGGCAGCCAGGTCGGCCGCGCCGCCACGGAACTCAAGCATGTCGCCTGAATACTCCCCCCACCCTAACCCTCCCCCGCAAGCGGGGGAGGGGAGACCGTTGTTGGAACTGATCTGCCCGGCCGGCAGCCTGCCGGCCCTCAAGGCCGCCGTCGACCACGGCGCCGACGGCGTCTACCTGGGCCTCAAGGACAACACCAACGCGCGCAACTTCGCCGGCCTCAACTTCGACGAGAAATCGCTCGCCGAAGGCATCCGCTACGCCCAGGGCAAGGGCCGCAAGGTGCTCATGGCACTCAATACCTACCCGCAGCCCGCCAACCTGAGCCGCTGGCACCAGGCGGTGGACAAGGCGGCGACCCTGGGCGTCAACGCCGTGATCCTGGCCGACCCCGGTCTCATGGCGTATGCCCGCAAGACCCATCCCGAGCTGCGCCTGCACCTTTCCGTGCAGGGCTCGGCGACCAACTACGAGGCGATCGAGTTCTACCGCGAACGCTACGGCGTCCAGCGCGCCGTGTTGCCGCGCGTGCTGTCCCTGGCCCAGGTCGAGAACGTGATCCAGCACACCCCGGTCGAGATCGAATTGTTCGGCTTCGGCGGCCTCTGCGTCATGGTCGAGGGCCGCTGCCTGCTGTCCTCCTATGCCTGCGGCGATTCTCCCAACACCTTCGGTGCCTGCTCGCCCGGCCATGCCGTGCGCTGGCAGCAGACCGCCAAGGGCATGGAGACCCGTCTGAACGGCATCCTCATCGACCGCTACGCCGACGACGAGAAGGCCGGCTACCCGACCCTGTGCAAGGGCCGCTTCGCCGTCCAGGGCGAGACCTACTATGCCCTCGAGGAGCCGACCAGCCTGAACAGCCTGGAGATGCTGCCCGAAATGCACCGCCTGGGCGTGGCCGCGATCAAGATCGAGGGCCGCCAGCGCAGCCCGGCCTATGTCGCCCAGGTCACCCAGGTCTGGCGCGCCGCCATCGACGCCGTCAAACGGGCGCCTGAATCGTTCGCCGCCAAGGCCGCCTGGACCGCCCAACTCGTCAAGGTCTCCGAGGGCAGCATGCATACCCTCGGCGCCTACTACCGGCCATGGAAGTAAAACGCGTGACAGAGTGACGAGTGGCAACACCGCCACGCTGTTTGACTCTGTCACTTTGTCACCCTGTCACTTTGTCACCGTCTTATGAAACTCTCCCTCGGCCCGCTCCTGTATTACTGGTCCCGCGAGGACACCCTGGCCTTTTACGAGGCCGCCGCCGACTGGCCGGTCGATATCGTCTACCTGGGCGAAACGGTCTGCTCGCGCCGCCATCTGTTGCGTCTGAACGACTGGCTGGACTTGGCGGACAAACTGGCCGGGGCAGGCAAGGAAGTGGTCCTGTCCACCCTGCCGCTGATCGAGTCGGAATCCGACCTCAAGGCCATGCGCAAGTTGATCGGCAACGGCCGGCACCTGGTCGAGGCCAACGACTTCGGCGCCGTGCGGCTGTGCGCGGAGGCCGGCATTCGCTTCGTCGCCGGACCGACGCTCAACGTCTACAACCCGGAAACCCTGGCCATGCTGGCCGAGACCGGCGCCATCCGCTGGGTGCCGCCGGTCGAGATGAACCATGCCATGCTCAAGGCCATGCCGGTACCGGCCGGCGTGACTACCGAGGTGTTCGCCTATGGTCGCCTGCCGCTGGCCTATTCGGCGCGTTGCTTCACCGCCCGCCACTACAACCTGCAGAAGGACGACTGCCAGTTCAAGTGCCTGGAGCACCCGGACGGCCTCACCCTGTCTACCCGCGAGGACCAGCCCTTCCTGGCCATGAACGGCATCCAGACCCAGTCGGCGCGCATCTATACCCTCGCGCACCGGGTTGGCGAACTGCGTGAGGCCGGCACCGAAGTGCTGCGGTTGTCGCCGCAATACCGCAATATGGGCGCCGTGGTGTCGTTCTTCAGGGATGCCCTGTCCGGCACCGACGTCGACCCCGGCACCCTGCGCAAATACATGTATGCCGATCCCTGCGACGGCTATTGGCTCGGCAAGTCCGGCCAGGACTACCTGCCCGGACTTGCCGCCCAGTAGGGCGAAGAGGGCTGACAAAGCCAGCCGCGGCATAGAATAATCGGCGGATCGTCCGACACGAGTAATCTCCATGCTGATTCAAGCCGACCGATCCGTACTCCTGATGATCGACCTGCAGGAGCGTCTTGCCCCGGCCATCCACGACTTCGCCGAGGTGCAGCGCCACAACGACTGGCTGCTCGGCGTCGCGCAACGCCTCGATGTCCCGGTCGTCGCGACAGTGCAATATCCACGCGGGCTGGGCTGTATGATCCCCGCGCTGGCCGCGCCGATTCCACCCGAACACATCCTGGAGAAGATCCACTTCTCGGCCGTCGCCGAAGGCAACCTGGCTAGCCTGAACGCCATGGCACGGCCCCAGGTCGTTCTGACCGGCATCGAGGCCCATGTGTGCGTCACTCAGACCGCCTTGGACCTCATCGCCGCCGGCAAAGAGGTCTATGTCGTCGCCGAGGCGGTCGGTTCGCGTCGTCCCGAAGACAAGGAACTGGCCCTGGCTCGCCTACGCCAGGAAGGATGCCGGATCGTCTCGCGCGAGATGGTCGCCTTCGAATGGTTGCACCAGGCGGGAACCGAGCGGTTTCGGGAGATAAGCAAGGTGTTTTTGCGTTGATAAAATGCTGAATAACAATAATATTTTTTAATTTCAGAATGGCCCATATGGGCCATTCACTTATGGACACGGTGAATTACACTCCTGATTAGGTACTTTTACTTTTATGTAAGGTCTTGATCATGCGTGCCACCACATTGTGTCTATCTTTCGTCTCCATAGGGCTGCTCGCCGCAGGCGCGGGAGAAGCGAATGCATCGACGGTGAATTTTGGACTGTTCGGTGCATCTTCGAGTAGTTCTGGTGGCCGTTCGCAAGGCCAGGCCAGCCAGAGCAAAGCCAACAAAAACACCTCGCCTACTGCGGCTTCCTCGACCTCGAAAGGCTCAGCCGCAATCAAAACGGGCAAGCAAACCACCATTCAATCTAAAAGTCGGAAGACCTCCAGCCCGACTTTGCTGGCGGCTTCAGGCAACTCCCTCGCATCTCAACTCGGGGCGAGGTCCAGCCGGGGTTCCGGCTCCAGCGGCAATTCCGGCTCCAGCGGCAATTCCGGTTCCAGCGGCAATTCCGGTTCCAGCGGCAATTCCGGTTCCAGCGGTAATTCCGGTTCCAGCGGTAATTCCGGTTCCAGCGGTAATTCCGGTTCCAGTGGAAGCACTGAGCCTCCGGTTCTTTTGGCCGCGAGCACCGAGCCGTCCTGGGTTGAACTGAGCACTACCAATAGCCCCCTGAGCATCAGCTATGTGCAAGGCCAAGCTACTCTCAATGCGACGGTGAACTATTCGCCGTCACCCGCGAACGAAATCTGGTACCTCGATGGCACCGTCGGCGGCGGACAAAGCGCCGAAAACATTCTGGCTGTGATCGCGGCCCAGTTCACCGTCAATCCCACGACGCTCGCCTATGTTTCCGGCTGCGACAAACCGACTGCCGAGTGCACCCAGGCGACCGGTGGGACGGCCACCGGCCTGTACAGCAATACCTTCACGAGCGATTTGGCCTTTACGTATCTTGCGGTCCACTATGGCGGCGGCGAGTTGCTGTTCCATTGGGATGACGCCATCAACTTCTTCGAGATCGGCGGCCTCCCGAATGGCTTGAGCAACTACCGGGCCTATTCCGACGTCGTCACCGCCGTACCGCTGCCGGCCTCGTTGCCGCTGATGCTGTCTGGCCTCGGCTTGCTCGGCTATTTCGGCTGGCGCAAGCGCAACCTGGCAGCCTGATCGACAGCAGAGCCCAGAAGACGGGGGCTGCGGCCCCCGTTTTTCATCGTCTGGCCTGGTTTGAATCCTGTGGCCGCGCCACGCGGGTACCGGCCCTGCCGTCGAGGATATCGGCGGCATCTTCGAGTCGGCCGATCCCGGCCAGACGGCCGCCGTCCAGGACAAAACGGCAGGCCGCCTCGACCTTGGCGGCCATGGATCCGGGTGCGAAGGTCAGGACGGCCAGTTCGGCCGGCGTAATCTCTCCTATCGCGCAGGCCGAGGCCGTGCCCCAATCGCGGTACACCGCATCGACGTCGGTAAGCAGGAGCAGGGCATCCGCCGACAGTTCGCGTGCCAGCAGGGCAGCGGTCCGATCCTTGTCGATGACGGCCTCGACACCGTGCATGCTGTTCCGCCCGTCCACCGCAACCGGGATCCCACCTCCTCCCGCGCAGACGACCAGGGTGCCGGCGGCCGCCAGTTGCCGGATGGCGGCCATCTCCAAAATCCGCTGCGGCTTAGGCGAGGCGACCATCCGGCGCCAGCCATTCCCCTCGCGTGCGAAGCGCCAGCCGAAGCGTCCCGTCAGACGTAGCGCCTCCGCTTCAGGCAGCACTGGCCCGATCGGCTTGTCGGGATTACGGAAGGCCGGATCGGCAGGGTCCACCTCGACCTGGGTCAGCAGGGTGGCCACCGGTCGGCCGGCCAGGCGATTTTCCAGTTCCTGCTCGATCAGGTAGCCGATCATGCCCTCCGAGCCGGCATCCAACACATCCAGGGGATAGGCCGGGCTGGCACCGGCCTGACTGGTCTGCATGGCCAGCCAGCCGACTTGGGGACCGTTGCCGTGGCAGACGATCACTTCGTGCCGTTCAGCTATCTGAGCAACCGCTTTGGCGGCCAGTGCCAGATTGTGGCGCTGGTGAGCCAGGTCGGCTGCCTCGCCCCGGCGCTGGAGGGCGTTGCCGCCCAGGGCGATCACGACGCGCATGGCAATCCGGCCAGGAAGGCGTCGAGCCGGCCGGCCAGGCCTGGGCTTTCGGTCTCGGCGTAGTCGTAGCGGGCGCGCAGCACCGGCTTGTCGAGCCTGACCAGCCGACACAGGTCGATGGGCGAGGCCGAAACCACCCTGTCGGCCGGCACGGCATTCAGGGTGGCGCACAGGTCGTCCAGTTGTGCCTCGGAATAGCCCAGGGCGGGCAACACATCGGTGAGATGAGGGTAACGGGCATAGGCGGCGGCGATTTCGGGGGCGGCCCAGGGGCGCGGATCGACGATTATTGCGCCAGCCTGGGTCGCCGCCAGCCAACCGGCTCCGTGTGCCATGCCGCCGTGGGTGACGGTCGGACCGTCCTCGACGACCACCACACGCTTGCCTCGTATCGTGTCCGGTTCGTCCAGGCTGGCCGGGGAGGCGGCAAGGATGACCTCGGCGCCCGGATTGACCCGGCGCACGTTGGCGATGACCCGCTCGACATCGGCAACCGGGACGCTGTCGGTCTTCACGACCACCACGGTATCGGCCATGCGCAGGGTGGCTTCACCGGGGTGATAGGCGATCTCGTGGCCTGGCCGCAACGGGTCGACCAGGCAGATGTGCCAATCGGGACGGATGAACGGGAAATCGTTGTTGCCGCCTTCCCAAAGGATGAGGTCGTTCTCCGATTCGGCCAGGGCCAGGATGCGACCGTAGTCGACACCGGCGTAAACGGCATGGCCGATGGCCAGGTGGGGTTCGTATTCCTCGCGTTCCTCGACGGTGCAGTGGGCGGCGGCCAATTCCGCGCTACTGGCGAAGCGCTGCACTGCCTGCTCCTTGAGGTTGCCGTAGGGCATGGGATGGCGGATCACCCCGGCACGCAGGCCGCGTTCCTTGAGCAGGCGGGCCAGGTAGCGGCCGGTCTGCGACTTGCCGCAACCGGTGCGTACGGCGGTGACGGCGATGACCGGCAGGCGCGCGCGCAATTGTGTCGCGTTTGGGCCGAGCAGGGCGAAATCGGCCCCCGCCGCCAGGGTGCGCGAGGCCAGGTGCATGACCTGCTCATGGGCAACATCGCTGTAGGCGAAGACCACCTGGTCGATCTTTTCCCGTCGGATCAACTGATCCAGTTCGGCCTCGTCCAGGATCGGAATGCCATCGGGGTAGCGCGGGCCGGCCAGTTCGGGCGGATAGCGGCGGCCGGCGATGCCGGCGATCTGGGCGGCGGTGAAGGCGACCACCTCGACTGCCGGATCGTCGCGATACACCACGTTGAAGTTGTGAAAGTCGCGTCCCGCCGCGCCCAGGATCACGATGCGCCGTACGGCCGCCATGTCCGCCTCCTTGCCGACCTCGTCCACCTTCATTATCGGTCAGACGGGCGGAGAAGCAGGACTCAGTCGTTGCCCAGTACGTCCGCCCCGCGGGGCGGCTTGAAACGGAACAGGTCGCCGCCGATGGGCGGGTTGTTCTTCATGCCGGTGAATTTCAGGTTGGTCTTCTGGCCGAAGTTGTCCTTCAGCTCCATGGCCACCAGCGTGTTGTCGCGGAAGCCCAGGCGCACCAGTTCGAAGGTGCCTTCCTTGCTCTTCGGGCTGGCTTCCAGCCAGTCGATGCCGTCCTGGGTGCCGCCGTCCTTCAGGTTGAAGTACTTGTCGAGGTCGTTGCTGCCGGCGAGGAGGGCGGCCGGGCTCTCGCCGATCGACTGGTCGAGCTTCTTGACCGTGACCTGTTCCAGGTCGGCGTCGTAGATCCAAATTTTTTGGCCGTCGCCGACGATCAGTTGCTCGTAAGGCTTGCGGTAGACCCAGCGGAACTTGCCGGGGCGGGAGAAATACAGCTCGCCCGAGGTCTCCTGGGTCTTGCGGCCGTTGCGGTCGTAGACAACCTGGCTGAAGCTGCCGCTCAGGGTCCTGGTGGCATTGGCGAAATCGTGCAGGCGCTGGACGGCGTCCGCCCTGGCCGCGCAGGGCAGGGCAAGGGCCAGGACGGCGAGGGCGGCGATGAGGGGCTTAGTCATTGTTCTGGGCAAGTACTTCTCGGTTTCCGTTGCTTTGCATGGGGGACACCAGACCGGCCTGTTCCATGGTCTCGATCAGGCGGGCGGCACGGTTGTAGCCGATGCGCAGGTGGCGCTGGACCGAGGAGATCGAGGCCTTGCGGGTCCTGAGCACGATGGCGACGGCGTCGTCGTATAGAGGGTCGGCCTCGGCATCGGTTCCCTCGCCGGCTCCGTTTTCGGCCTCGTCGGGCTCGGCGGTGACCGCCTCGACGTAGTTGGGCGGCCCCATCTCCTTGAGCCAGGCGGTGACGCGGTGGACCTCGTCGTCGGAGACGAAGGCGCCATGGACGCGGGCGGGCACGCCGTGGCCGGGCGGCAGGTAGAGCATGTCGCCCATGCCGAGCAGCGACTCGGCACCCTGCTGGTCGAGGATGGTGCGGGAATCGATCCGGCTCGATACCTGGAAGGCGATCCGGGTCGGGATGTTGGCCTTGATCAGGCCGGTGATCACGTCCACCGATGGCCGCTGGGTGGCCAGGATCAGGTGGATGCCGGCGGCACGGGCCTTCTGGGCCAGGCGGGCGATCAGCTCCTCGACCTTCTTGCCGGTCACCATCATGAGGTCGGCCAGCTCGTCGATGACCACCACGATGTAGGGCAGATGCTCCAGGCGCTCCGGATTCTCGGGCGTGATCGAGAACGGGTTGGTCAGCGGGGTGCCGGCCTTGTCGGCATCCTTGAGTTTCTGGTTGAAGCCGACGATGTTGCGTACGCCGGTCGCCGACATCAGCTTGTAGCGCTTGTCCATCTCGGCCACGCACCAGTTCAGCGCGGTGCCGGCCAGGCGCATGTCGGTGACCACCGGGGCGAGCAGGTGCGGGATGCCCTCGTAGGTGGACAGTTCCAGCATCTTGGGGTCGACCAGGATCATGCGCACGTCCTGGGGCGACGACTTGTAGACCAGGGACAGGATCACGGCATTGATCGCCACCGATTTGCCCGAGCCGGTGGTGCCGGCAACCATCACATGCGGCATCTTGGCCAGGTCAGCCACCACCGGGTTACCGCTGATGTCCTTGCCCAAGGCCATGGTGAGCGGCGAATGCATCTCGGCGTAGACCTTGGCGCCCAGGATTTCCGACAGGCGCACGGTCTGGCGCTGGCTGTTGGGCAGTTCCAGGGCCATGCAGTTCTTGCCCGGGATGGTCTCGACCACCCGGATGCTGACCACCGAGAGGGCGCGCGCCAAGTCCTTGGCCAGGTTGGTGACCTGGACGCCCTTGACGCCGGAGGCCGGCTCGATCTCGTAGCGGGTGATCACCGGGCCGGGATAGGCGGCCAGCACCTTCACCTCGACGCCGAACTCCATGAGCTTGCGCTCGATCAGGCGGGAAGTCGCCTCCAGGCCGGCCTCGTCGACTTTGGTGGTCTGGTTGGCGGCTTCGTCGAGCAGGTGCAGGGGCGGGCGCTGGGCATCCGGGGTATCGCGGAACAGGAAGGCCTGGCGCTCCTGCTCGGCGCGCTTGGACTTCTGGATCTCCGGCGTGGGCAGTTCGATATGGATGGGGGTTTCCTTCTGCCGACGCTGGCGTTCCTTGGCCAGCGCCTCCTCGCGCTCGCTGCGCGCCTCCAGGCCGGCCTTGCGGTCGCGACTGGCCTGCCACTTGTCGTGCACCAGGGTATACAGCCACTCCAGCAGGGCCCCTAGTTTCTCGGCGATGCCGATCCAGGACCAGCCGGTGAACAAGCTGAAGCCGATGCCCCAGAACAGCAACAGGGCGATGGTACCGCCCTCGAAGCCGAGCGTGGCCTGGCCGAGATGGGCGATGCCGCCTCCCAGCACGCCGCCGGGTTCGAGCGGCAGCGTGACCTTGATGCTGTGCAGGCGCAGGGCCTCCAGGCCGCTGCTGGCCAGGAGCATGACCAGGAAACCGGCCAGGGTGATGAACAGGCCATGGTGATGCTCGGGATCGGGGTCGCCGATCCGGCGATAGCCCCACCAGACCAGATAAAGCGAAAGGGCGACCCACCACCAGGCCGAGGCACCGAGCAGGTAGAGCATGAGGTCGGCCAGCCAGGCCCCGAAGGCACCGCCGGTATTGGCGATAGCGTCGGCCGCGCCGGTGCTGGACCAGCCCGGATCGGTCCGGTGATAGCTGCCCAGGATCAGGGCCAGGAACAGGGCCAGACCGACCGCCATGATCCACCAGGCCTCGCGCAGCAGGCGCGCCACCTTGGGGGCGAGCGGCTTGCGTTTCTTGGCGGCATTAGAAGGGCGGCGGACGTTTCCCGACATGTTTTGGCTATGAGGTCTGACCGGGCGATTCTACCCGATGGTCGGGCGTTCGGCCGCCATCGTCGCCGCCATGGCCTGGCAACGCCCGTCGCCGGGCCAGTCCGCCACCGCCAGGGTCAGCTTGCGCCGCCAGTTGGGATGCTCGGCCACCGTGCCGGGCTGGTTGGCCTGTTCGGTCTGGCCCAGCATGTCCTCGGCCTGGACCAGTGCCAGCCTGGCCTGGGAGCGGGCCAGGTGGGCATGGATGGCACGGATCAGGGCCGGCGTCAGCTCCGGCATTTCTTCCGGATTGCCGGATACGCCCTCGGGCAACAGGCCCTCGCGAGCCAGGTCGGCGATCAGGCGGACGCGGTCTTCGACGCGTGCCGCGATTTGCTGCTCGCGCATCTCCGGGCGCGGATAGAGGTCCAGCTCGGTGCGGGTGGCTATATCGCGGCCCAGCCAGAAACCGGCCAGGGTAGGCAGGTCATGGGTGGAGGCGGCGACCAGGGACTGCTCCGGGAACCAGTCGGCCGGAAAGAAATGGCCGTCCGGCTGGCGCTCGAAGTAAAACAGCTTGTAGCTCAGCACGCCGGCCTCGCGGAGGGCGTGGCGCACCTCGTCGGGCACCGTGCCGAGGTCTTCGCCGACGATGAGGCAGCGATTGCGCTGGCTTTCCAGGTTGAGGATGCCGAGCAGATCCTGGAAAGGGTAGGCGACATAGGCGCCGGCATCGCCCTTCATGCCCGGCGGTATCCAGTACAGGCGCATCAGGCCCATGACATGGTCGACGCGCAAGGCGCCGGCATATCTCATGTTCGCCCGCAGCATCGCGATGTAGGGCGCATAGGCGGCGGCACGCAGGCGTTGCGGAATCCAGGGCGGCAGGCCCCAGTCCTGCCCGCGGGGGTTGAAATCGTCGGGCGGGCAGCCCACGCGCGCCTCCAGGGCATAGAGTTCCTGATGCACCCAGGTCTCGGCACCGCCCTTGTCGACGCCGACGGCGAGATCCTGATAGAGCCCGATGGCCATGCCGCGCACGTCGCACAGCCGGGCCGCCGACGCCAATTGCCGGTCGGCATGCCACTGCAACCATTGCTGCCACTCGACCCGTTCCATGTTATCGGCGGCGAAGGCTTGCACCTCGGCGCTATCGTGGCGCCGGTAGGCTGCGGGCCAGGCCGGCCAGCCCCAATACGTCCGATCCTGGCGATGGAAGTATTCCTGGAGCGCGTGATAGAGGGCGAACTGGTGCAATTCCTCGCCACCGCGCGCCTGGAAGGCGCGGAAATCGCTGCCGTATGAGGTCAGCGGGGCGAGATGACAGGATCGGAAATGCCGGTACAGGGTTTCCAGGACGGCGAATTTCAGTTCTGCCACGCCGGTGTAATCGACCAGATCAGCCTGGCGCAATGCGGCCAGGCGGGCCTGAAACGCGGGTTCGGCCACCTGTGCCTGTGCCTCGGGGCATTCCGCATACTCGGGCAGCTCGGCGATACCGATGTGCAGCACATTGAGGAATTGCCGGCTGGATGGGCTGTACGGGCTGCAATGGCCCGGGTTGTGCGGGAAGAGGGCGTGCAGCGGGTTGAGGCCGACCATGCCGGCACCCGCCCCGGCTGCCCAGTCGATCACCCCGGCGAGATCGGTGTAATCGCCCAGGCCCCAATCGGCGCCCGTCCTGACACCGTAGAGTTGTACGGACAGTCCCCATTTTCGGCGCGCGGCATCGGGTTGGAAGCTGGAGCGCGGACAAACGATCAGGGGCACCCTGGCAAGAACGCTGCCGGCGCGGCTCACCAGCAGGTTGTGGTAACCGGGCAGCCCGACGGCCGGAAACTCGATGCGAGTGACGCCATCGGCTCCCTTCATGACCTGTTCGTCTTCGAGCACGAGCCGCCAGTCGACCGGCTTGCCGTCACTGACGGGAATGTCGACGGCTTGGTCTTCCCAGGTCACCACGACAGGTGGCAGCAGATCGATCGCATCACCGTCGTATTGCATGGCCTCCAGGATGGCCTGGCGAGTTGCCTCGCCAGCCTCGTGGCGTGAGCCCCAGATGTCGTAGTAATCCGGCAGGATGCCGGCTTGCGTGCAAAGCTGATCGAAGTCGAGCGCCATGAGAGGGCCAGTAGTTTGGTTAGGACGCCATTTTATGTGGCTTTTGCCCAATCAACCCAATCAAATAACCGCCTAATGTATATTATGTTAAATAATGTCGGGGAGTAACCCAATACATCTGGAGTACTGCTCATTTCAAGACCCGCCCTGCCAGCTTGAGCATCTGGCTACTCAGCTTCAACCCGGCCTGCTGACTGGTGGCCAGATTGACCTCGAAACGCATGCGGCCATTGGTCTCAACCAGTTCGATCATGCCACCCATCTGGATGAATCCCGGCCGGTCGCTGATCGTCAACACGGGGTGACCGTCCAGTTGGCCGAGGATCGTCTCTGCGTTGTAGGCATGCCGGGCAGTTAGAAATATGACCTGGCAGGTTTCCAGCCCTTCCGGGATCGGTAGCGTTAAGACATCGAGCGTCCGATCGCCAACTGATCTTCCCTCCAGGCGCTGGAATTGCTCGATTAACCTACCCTCGCCAAGGACACAGACCCGCAAGTGGGAACCGGTGCTACTTGCGGGCCAGGTCGTGAATTTCATGAAGTTGTAGACGAAGCCTGCCTTGACGGTATCAACGTTGGCACGGTCGGCTTCGGCCCACACAGTGCAGGTTAGAAAGGCGCTCAGGAATGCAACCATGCGGATTCTCCACCGGCGGCCGCCTTCGTGATCAAGATGTAGTTGGTTGCCGTGCATTGGTCAGAACCTGTATCCGGCCTGGAGATACCAAGTACGCCCGTCCAGGCGAATTCGGCCGAGCGGGTCGTTGAAAATGGCTGCAGGGTCGGCCAGATGACGGTTGAACAGGTTGTTGACCGTCAAAGAGAGGTCAAACTGCTTATGGAGTGTGCTGGATAGTGTCAGGTTAGTCAGCAAGGTGCTGTCGACCCGGTCCGCAGCGTAGTTGAGGCGGGAGCCTATGTATTGCAGTTCAAGCCCGGCCTGCAGGCCGGTTTCAAAGACCGGCTGGCGCCAGTTCAGTTTGGCCAGGTGGCGGGGCGAGTTCTGCACCAGATTGCCGTCAAGATCGCGGGTATGCTGGCCGGTATAACTTGCGGAAACCTTTCCGCCAGCGGCCAGTTCGCGTTCATAGCGCAATTCAAGACCAATGGTGCGCACATCATGGAGGTTTTCCAGGCGGTAGGTGTCGTCCGCAAGAGTGAGATAGTCGATCAGACCCTTGATATCGTTGCGGAAAAGGGTCGCCATCAGGAGGCCATTGCCGCCCACTCGGTGTTCCAGTACCAGTTCCATGGATTTGATTCGCTCTGGCTTCAGGTCCGGATTGGGGGCGTAGCCGTCGCCGACGTCGTAGTAAAGCTCATAGGCGTTCGGCGGCCGGAATGCCTCGCCATATAGTAGCTTGACCCGAGTCTCGGCCTGCCATTGTCGAATCAGGCCCAGGCGCGGGAGGAACTCGCCGTCTCCGTTCGCCGGATGGTCGTAGCGACCGCCGAGATCCAACTTCAGGCCTTGCGCCAGATCCATCTCGTCGTGCAGGTATATCCCCCAGGCCTGACTGCTACGCTTGTCGTCAAGGTCGCTGGCCTGGCCCACATAGCCGGATTTCTGGCGAATCTCGACATTGCGCTGGAAATCTCCGCCCACGAGCAGCTTGTGGCCCTTGCTGGCGGCACCGACAAATTTGACCTCGGCCCCCCACCAACGGCCGACGACGGTATCGCGGTAGTCTGCGCTACCGGGGTCGTAGATGTAATCGCCGACATAATCGTATTCGGCATAGTAGACCCGGCTGCCGAGGGCAGAATCCTTGCCCAGGGTTCGGTTGTAGTTCAGGCTGAGGAAACGCTGTTCGTCAACTGTCCGACTGCGCTGATCGTCGAAGACCTGGTCGTAGGAAGCGTTGGGGATGCCCTTGGTGCGTTCGTTGCCGGCGAATTCCAGGCTGAATTCGCCCTGGCTGAACTTGCCGAAGATCCGATCGGCGCGTTCGTAGTCAAGATTGTGGGCGACGCCGTCGAATTCGGGCATGGTCAGGTCGCGGCCATCGGTGTGCAGGCGCGAGGCAGAGAGCAGGATATCCAGGCCGGTGTCGTATCGCCTGCCATAGGCGGCCCGGGCATAACGGCTGCCGGCATTGCCCACCCCGCCGACCAGTTCAGCACCGTCGGTTTGCTGGCCGGTACGGGTGATGACATTGACCACACCGAAGAAGGCATTGTTGCCGTACAGCATTGCCGCTGCAGGACCGGCAACGTATTCGACCCGGTCGATCAGGCCGACGTCAACAATGAAATCATTGCCGATGTAGGCGCCGTCATAGACGTTCTCATTTACCCGCTGGCCATCGACCAGGAAAAGGATGCGGCTGTTCCAGTCGCCCACCACCCCGAAACCGCGGCTGCCAAGGTAACTGTAGTTGCGGTCGTAGGTCACATACAGGCCGGGTAGGCTCTTCAGGATATCGGTGAGGCTGCGGTAGCCGTAGCGGCGGATATCCTCCGCACTGATTACGCTGGCCGACGAGGCCGCCCAGGAAAGGTCGCGGACATAGCGGTCGGTAGAATACACCTCGACTTCAAGCAGTTCGCTGAGGGACAGCTGGATTGCCTCTTCGTCGGAGAGCGATCTGGCCGCCGCCGGAATGGCAGCCAGCAGAAACAGCATGCCGGTCACGACACGAAGCTTGGGTCTGTGACGAGTTAAGTCCATGTTCGAGCTTCCAGGCTATCGACTAAAGGTAATCATAGGACCACTTAATCCATAACCTACTTATATATATCTAGCCACCTGTCTTTACCGGAAGCACCGACGGTTAGGTACGCCTTGACGGCGCCGGGCCGAACTGCCGAAGATTCCTTCTCGACGGTGGCTATCCCGAGTTCGGTACTCGGGAATGAATTGCTAGAATAGCGCCACATCATACCCACATGATTTTCCATTCACCCCAATCGGAGTATTTATGTCTACCAAGCACAGCCGCTTGTTGATCCTAGGTTCCGGCCCCGCCGGATACACCGCCGCCGTCTACGCCGCGCGCGCCAACCTGAAGCCGGTCATGATCACCGGCCTGCAACAAGGCGGCCAGCTGATGACCACTACCGAGGTCGACAACTGGCCGGCCGACGTCAACGGCGTCATGGGCCCGGACCTGATGACCCGTTTCCAGCAGCACGCCGAACGCTTCGGCACCGAGATCATCTTCGACCACATCCATACGGCGAAATTGACCGAAAAGCCGTTCACCCTGATCGGTGACTCCGGTACCTACACTTGCGACGCACTGATCATCGCCACCGGCGCCTCGGCCATGTACCTGGGCATCGAATCCGAAGCGAAATTCATGGGCCGCGGCGTGTCCGGCTGCGCCACCTGCGACGGCTTCTTCTACAAGAACCAGGAAGTCGCCGTGATCGGTGGCGGAAACACCGCCGTCGAGGAAGCCATCTATCTGGCCAACATCGCCTCCAAGGTCACCCTGGTGCACCGCCGCGACACCTTCAAGGCCGAGAAGATCATGGTCGACCACCTCATGGACAAGGTTAAGGAAGGCAAGATCGTCCTTGAATTGAA
The DNA here is from genome assembly GCA_013335435.1 of Thiobacillus sp. Taxonomy (GTDB): domain Bacteria; phylum Pseudomonadota; class Gammaproteobacteria; order Burkholderiales; family Thiobacillaceae; genus Parasulfuritortus. The sequence continues at coordinate 24,441 of JAAXVP010000002.1, forward strand.
TAGCGTTCTTGACGAGGTTCTCGGTGACAACAGCGGCGTTACCGGGATGCGCCTGAAGCACGCCCAGACCGGCGCGACCAAGGATATCGGCCTGTCGGGCATCTTCATCGCCATCGGCCACAAGCCCAATACCGACCTGTTCGCCGGCCAGCTCGAACTGGACCACGGCTACATCGTGACCAAAGGCGGCCGCCACGGCAATGCCCAGCAGACCAGCATAGAAGGCGTGTTCGCCGCCGGCGACGTCCAGGATATGATGTACAAGCAGGCCATCACCAGCGCCGCCGCCGGCTGCCAGGCCGCCCTGGACGCCGAGCGCTATCTTGAGGGCAAGGATTAGGCTGGCTTCGCAGCCCCATGAAAAAAGGCGGGAATTCACATCCTCCCGCCACTGCGGAGGATGACGCCCAGGCGTTCAAGGACGAGATGGCCGGAGTCGAGCCCATCTCGCCCCACGGTCGCGTCATCCACGACGCCCCGCGACTGCCCCCTCTTCCGCTCAGCCTGTTCCGCGACCAGCGCGAGGTCATACTGGAATCCATGCTCGACCCGGTGCTCTGGGACGAGGACATGGAGAACGACCGGGATACCTCCTTTGTCCGTCCCGGCCTGTCGCGCCAGACCCTGCGTCGTTTGCGGCGCGGCGACTGGCACATCCAGGCGGAACTCGACCTGCATGGCCTGACCAAGGTAGAAGCCAAGCACGAACTGGCCGAATTCCTGCATGAGTGCAAACGCCGCGGCGGTCGCTGCGTGCGCATCATCCACGGCAAGGGCCTGGGCTCGCACAACAAGGTGCCGGTGCTGAAGCAGCACGTCCGCCACTGGTTGACCCAGCGTGACGAAGTGCTGGCCTACGTCAGCGCCCGTCCGGCCGACGGCGGCGACGGCGCCGTCGTGGTGTTGCTGAAGGGACGCTAGGACTCGCGGATATCCACCTCGGTGTAGACCGGAACCAGGTCGAACAACTCGATCAGGTCTGCATTGCGCATGCGGATGCAGCCGTGCGAGCGTGGTTCCGGCACGAACCCCTCGTCCGGGGTGCCGTGGATGTAGATGTAGCGGCGCATGGTGTCGTACCGGCCGAGCCGGTTGCGGCCCGGCTCCTTGCCGGACAGCCAGAGTATGCGGCTGAGTATCCAGTCGCGTTCCGGTTCGAATTCGCCCAGCTCCGGGCTGTATATCTCTCCGGTTGGCCGGCGTCCGACGAACACCGTGTTGACCGGCATGTCGGCACCGATCTTGGCCCGGACGATGTGCGCGCCGCACGGCGTGCAACCGCTACCGCTCAGTTCGCCGGCGCCGTTGGCCGCGGTCGAAACCGGCCATGCGCGCAACGGGAAACCATGGTCGTCGAGCAGGTCGAGGCGCTGTTCGGCCAGGTTGATGACGATTTTCATGCCTGGATCGCCACGTCCTTGCGGGTCTGGCGCTTGGCCGCGAAGAAGGCCGAGACCAGGCCGCCACACTCCTCGGCCATGACGCCGCCGACGATCTCGGCATGATGGTTCAGCCGTGCCTCGGCGAACAGGTCGACGACACTGCCGGCCGCGCCCGTCTTGGGCTCCGGGGCACCGTAGACGACCCGGGCGATGCGGGCGTGGAAGATCGTCCCGGCGCACATCACGCAGGGCTCGATGGTGACGTACAAGGTACAGCCGGGCAGGCGGTAGTTGCCCAGGTTGCGGGCGGCGTCGCGCAAGGCCATGACCTCGGCGTGGCCCGAGGGATCGTGGGCGGCGATCGGGTGGTTGAAGCCGCGCCCGACCACGGCACCGTCCTTGACCACCACGGCGCCGACCGGCACTTCGCCCATATTCCAGGCCTCGCGCGCGAGGCCGAGGGCTTCGGTCATAAAGCGGCGGTCGTCGGTGTCCATGGCGTAGTAGGAGCTCGCAAGTAAGGGTAATTGCCTAGTCGATGTTAGAATACGCGACTTTTTTCACGAAGCGTAAGCGGCGGGGGAACGCCATGAACTTCATGCAGCAATTCGATCTGGGTGCACGGGAACCGAACGAGGACGAGGTCCGCGAGGGCATCCAGATGTACATCAACCTGAAGCTCGCCGCTTCCGGCCAACCGCCCTGCCAGGATGGCCGCGACCACGCCTTCCTGCTGGTCGCCGAGGACCTGCTCAAGAGCTACCGGGAGAAGTCGCGCTTGCTCGCCGGCTACCTGTGCCCGCCCGACCGGCGCATCCAGGACTTCCTCGACAGCTACCTGGCCGATACCGGCGTCGCCGTGGCGCATCTGCCCGAGAATACCCTGAACCTGGACCGCGAGGGCATGGCGCGGGAGATCTCCCTGCCCCAGAACGGCGACGTGTTCCTGAACGAATACGTCAGCAGCTACCGCATCCGCAACGGCGTCCTGCACAACCCGGCCTCGGACCGGCGCACCACCAAGGGTTCCTTCCACATCGCCGAGGGCGGCCTGGCCATCCCGGGCGACAAGAAGGCGGTACCGGCCAAGGTCTTCGCCAACCTGTTGCGCGAGGCCTTCAACCCGCCCGAATCCCTGCTCACCATTCCCTATACCCAGGGCCAGGCCCAGGAGGCGCGGATGTTCGCCTCCCTGCTCCTGCGTCCCATCGTCTGCCCGGCCATCCCCGGCCGCGAGGCCGAGAAGACCATGGAGGTGCGTTTCTTCGCCCCCGGCAGCCTGGTCAGCAACCTGGACTTCGTCGAGAGCATCTTCGGCAACGGCGGCAACCCCTTCCTGTCCTCCAACGACGCCGGCCTCGATGTCGAGCACTGGACCGGCCATACCGGCTGCGTGATCCTGGCCCCGCACCTGAACCGCTTCAGCAAGAAGCACCTGGGCCTGCCCCATTGGGACGAGGCCACCGAGGCGCAGCGCAAGGACGGCATGTGCTGGCGGGACGAGAACGAGCTCTACAACGAAGGCGCCGCCTTCAAGATCACCGCGCGCGACCGCCGCGGCGTCATCGTCACCCTCATCGCCGACAACTACTACGGCTACTGCAAGAAAGAGGTCAAGACCCAGATCAGCTACGCCACCAACCTGTTCGGCCTGGCCGAAGAGGAACACGCCGGCGGCGCCCTGGCCTTCCCGCGCCACAACCACGGCGAGGAGTTCGGCGTCGACAGCCATACCCGGCCCGAGGGCTACAGCTTCGCCGAGATGGTCGAGCGCTATGGCGACCTGATGGATCTGCAGCCCGAGGGTTGCGCGATCGACAAGCAGTACCCCGACGTCGTCTACGTTCCCCAGGCGGTGCGCATGGACCTGCCCAGCCAGACCATCAGCTGGAACCAGGAGGGTGTCGACCACACCATCAAGCTGCGCCCCGGCAAGATATATATCCAGCCCAACGGCTACAAGGTCGAGATGCTCAAGCATCCGGGCGCGCCGTCCTGGCGCCTGGTCGGCACCGACGCCGAGGGCACCTTCTGCCACAAGCCCTGCACGGTGTCTGGCGGCGGCAAGTCGGAGATCTCCAAGTCGCTCAACGACGCGGTGATCTACGGTTCCCTGTTCGTCTCCGACCTCGACAAGGACCTCGACCAGGTCCAGGCCATCTTCGAGCACGACTACAGCAACCGCTTCAAGCCCGGCTACGAGCACGAGGACCGCGACCCGACCCGCCAGCCGCTCTCGCCCGAGCGCAGCCTGGGCTCGGTGATCAAGCTGCTCACCCACTCGCCCATCTACACCGACGCCTACAACGCCTGGCTGGATACCCTGCCCGACCGCATCCTGGCCCTGGCCTTCGTGATCAAGCGCATGTACCGGCCGGAATGGGGTGCCGACTGGCGCGGCCAGTTGTCGGTCGACTTCATCAACGGCCACCCGGGCCACGAGCTCAAGCTGGGCGAGCGCAAGCTGGTCGGCTCCTACCTCCGGGTCGGCTTCGAGGAAAACGGCGCCTGGCGGGTATTCAAGATGCGCCAGGATTTCATCGCCGCCGAGAAGGTGCAGATGGAGGACGACATCTCCGCCAGCGTGGTGGTGCCGGCCGACTGCCTGGACAACTGCTCGCCGCGCAGCGCCGACCCCTCGGTCAAGCTGGTGAAGAACTGCGAGCGCCGCCTGTTCCAGCGCCCGGACGACGCCATCCACCGTGGCTACGACCGGCAAGCCGAGGCCGACATGGCCCGCACCGACAACTTCCTGGCCAACTTCGAGCCCCTGACCGGCCAGGCCCTGGCCGACCTCGTCGAGGACGAAGTCGGCTTCGGCCAGTACACCCAACCCATGCACGACATGCTCAAGGGCACCTACGACCAGGGCCACGGCTACGTGGCCTCGTCCGCGCATCCGCGCCTGGTCGACGGCAAGCCGAGCAAGAACCCGCGCTACCTCCAGCTCAGGCCCGACGTGGCCGAGCCGGTACGCCGCTACGTGGCCGAGATCGGCGCCCGCTTCAACCGCAAGGTGCCGCTGGGTTCCCCGGTCTGCGAGCCGGTCAACGCCGTCCTGGTCGGCCGCCGCAACAACCCGCCCGAGCCGGGCATCCGCGCCCTGGCGGTGTACAACCCGATCCACTACCAGGAACTGCCCGAACTGTTCATGGACTTCGTGTGCAGCCTGACCGGCAAGTCGCCCTCGACCACCGGTGCCGGCTCGGAAGGCGCGCTTACCAAGGGGCCGTTCAACGCCCTGCGGCCCACCGCCGACCTCAACAACGCCCTGGTGTCCTTCATCCTGACCGGCTACGCGGGCTATTCCACCGCCGCCGGCTGGATCGGCCCCAAGGTCCGGGTCGACCACGACATCAGCCTGCTGGTGCCCGAGATCTGGTCCCGCCTGAGCCCGCACCAGCGCGACCCGCACTGGCTGATCGCCAACGGCTACCTGGAAAAGGTCGAGGACTTCCAGCACGAGGGCCGCACGGTCCAGGCCAGCCGCCTGGGCTACCGCATCACCGAGCGCTTCGTGCACGGCTTCCTGGGCAAGATATTCGACACCCCGATGGCGGTCCTGCCCGAGGCCATCCTGTGCCCCGAGAAGCAGGACCTGGCGGTGTTCGTCGACGGCGTCGACAACATCGTCGAGGCCCAGCAGCGGGTGGCCCAGCGCTACCTGGACGACGGCAGCATCGAAGAGGCCTGCCCGCCCCTCAAGGCCCTGCTCCACATCATGGCGACCGGCCAATACCAGGACAAGGACGCGCACCATCCCGAGATTCGTGCCATGTTCACCCGTGAGGCCCTGCTCGCCTCCGACTGGTACCGCGAGCGCCTGGAGGTCAAGCAGGCCCGCGACGTGGCGCTGTGGCAGCGCCATATCGCCTACCTGGAGGCCTACGTCGCCCGGCCCAGCCATCAGGAACTGGCCGCCCGCTTCGGCATCCAGGGCCGCCTGGACGCCGCGCGCGCCAAGCTGGAACAGGTGCGTACGCCGGGATACATCGACAGCCTGCGCGGCACCCTGGGGGCCGACCCCCTGGCGCCGGCACTGGGCATATGAACACGCGGGTTATGGTTATAATCCGGCAACTCTGAATAACGCAGGAAGGAATCGTAAAGTGGGCTTTCTCGCCGGCAAGAAGATACTCATCACCGGACTGATCAGTAACCGTTCCATCGCCTATGGCGTCGCCCAGGCCTGCAGGCGCGAAGGCGCCGAACTGGCCTTCAGCTACCAGGGCGAACGGGTCAGGGACCGGGTCGTCGAATTCGCCAAGGAATTCGGCTCCGATCTCTGCTTCGACTGCGATGTCTCCAGCGACGAGCAGATCGAAACGCTGTTCAAGGAACTCGGCCAGCATTGGGACGGCCTCGACGGCATCGTCCACTCCATCGCCTTCGTGCCCAAGGTGGCCCTGAACGGCGACTATCTGGACAACATCAACCGGGAATACTTCCGTATCGCCCACGACATCTCCAGCTACTCTTTCACCGCCCTGGCCAAGGCCGCCCTGCCGATGATGGAGGGCCGCAACGGCTCGCTGCTGACCATGACCTATCTGGGCGCAGTGCGCTCGGTGCCGCACTACAACGTCATGGGGGTCGCCAAGGCCAGCCTTGAAGCCAGCGTCTACTACCTGGCCGCCGCCCTCGGCCCCCGCGGCATCCGGGTCAACGGCCTGTCCGCAGGCCCGATCAAGACCCTGGCCGCCTCGGGTATCGCCGACTTCAACAAGCTGCTGGCCTGGGGCGAGAAGCACTCGCCGCTGCGCCGCAACGTCACCATCGAGGAAGTCGGCAACGTCGCCGCCTTCATGCTCTCCGACCTGGCCTCGGGCATGACCGGCGAGATCACCTATGTCGATTCCGGCTTCAACAGCACGGCCGGCCTGGCGGTCGACCCGGACTGATCCTGGCGGGGCATACGACTGGACGGCCGGGTTTCCCGGCCGTTATTTCTTGCTGCCCCGTTACTCCAGGCAAGCCGACACCGTGGCTGCGCACACCTTCCCGCCCCGGCCGTCGTTTTCCGCCTGCCAGCGCCTGAATGCGTCGTCGAACGGTTCGGGATAGACCGCACCGCCGGCGAGCGGCTCGACCACGCTGCGTTCCAGTGCCATCTCGGTGATGGCCATGTGCCTGGCCAGGCGTTCGACCTGCCAGGCGGGCGCCCCTTTCGTGCGCTGGAGCACCTCGATGTGGTAGATGCCGGATGCTCTCGCCTCGGCCAGGTTGTGGATGACGATCCAACGTTTCGCCCCGGCCTTGCCGGGGATCGACCAGATGCCCCGGTCATGGCTGGCGATCCGGTTATCGGCCGCCACGGCAGACCCGGCAAGCGTGACCGCCAGCGCAAGCAGCAGTATGGAAATTGGGTACATGTCGGCCCTTTCCAGGCACATGGCTGAGCCAGCTTGCCACTGTGGCATGCGGATGGCAATTCGCGCCGCTCACGTAAAATACGTTTACATCAATTTCATCATTGCCTGATTGGCGGCCTGCCCGCACTCGGCTAGGCTTAACCTTTGTCCATGCATCCGACCATGACCGACGACCTGCTCTCCGCGCTCGACCGCTATTTCGAATTGGTGCATGCGTCGAACGCCGAACTGCGCATGCATGCCTACCGGCTGCGCTATCAGGTCTACGTCCAGGAAACCGGATTCGAACGGCAGGACCGTTGCCGCAGCGGTATCGGCGAGGACGGCCAGGCCTATTTCTGGGAAGAGGACGAGTTCGATGGCCGCTCCGACCATTATCTCCTGCGGCACCGTTCCAGTGGCCTCTATGCCGCCACCGCGCGCCTGATCCTGCCCTACCCGCAGGATGTCGGCGCCCCTTTCCCCATCGAGCAGTTCTGCGAGTTGGACGATCCGGTCGAGTCCACCGAGATGCGCATGCAACTGGGCGAGATATCCCGTTTCGCCGTCTCCAAGGCCTTCAAGAAACGGCTCGGCGAGGCGGGTAGCCTGGTCGGCGTGGCGGAGGATGTCGAACGCTATTTCGAGGCCGACGAACGCCGGGTGTTGCCGCATCTCTCCCTAGGCCTGTTCGCGGCGGTCATGCGCATGGTGCACGCACATGACATCAGGCTCTGCTATGCCGTCATGGAACCAGCGCTCCGACGCCTGCTCGGCCGTTTCGGCGTATTGTTCGAGCAGATCGGTCCGGAGGCGGATTACCACGGCAAACGCGTGCCCTGTCTGATCAAGTCCGAACCCGGCCTGGACCATATCAAGCATGCGGCGCGGCCGGTCTGGGATCTGATCACCGACCGCGGTGCCCTGGTGGTCGGCTGACTGTTGGCTCAGGCCGCCGCGAACAGGCGGAAGAAATTGCGGCTGGTCGCCTCGCCCAGTTCCTCGACGGTCAGCCCCTTCAACTCCGCGATCAGTTCGCCGACATGGCGGACGTAGGCCGGTTCGTTGCGCTTGCCCCGGTGCGGCACCGGCGCCAGGTAGGGTGAATCGGTCTCGACCAGCAGGCGATCGAGCGGCACCTGCTTCGCCACCGCGCGCAGGTCGGCGGCGTTCTTGAAGGTGATGATGCCCGAAAACGAGATGTGGAAGCCCAGGTCGAGCGCGGCGGCGGCGACTTCCCAACTTTCCGTGAAACAGTGCATGACGCCGCCGATCTCGCCAGCGCCCTCCTCGGCCATGATGGCCAGGGTGTCCTCGGCGGCGCTGCGGGTATGGATGATCAGTGGCTTGCCGGCCGCACGCGCAGCCCGGATATGGGTCCGGAAGCGCTCGCGCTGCCAGTCCACGGCCTCGCGGGCCTGGCGGTAGTAGTCGAGGCCGGTCTCACCGATGGCGATGACCTTAGGATGACTGGCCAGCCTGACCAGGGTGGCGACGTCCGGCTCGGCGGCGTCCTCATGGTCGGGATGGACGCCGACCGAGGCATAGATGTTCGCGTGCGCCTCGGCCAGGGCCAGGATGCCGGGCAGGCGTTCCAGGCTGACCGACACGCACAGGGCATGGCTGATGCCGGCGGTCTGCATGTTGGCGAGCAACGGGCCGGCGCCCTCGGCGAAGTCGGGAAAATCGATGTGACAGTGGGAGTCGATGAACATGAAGCCGTGAGAAGTGTGGGGCAAGCAGCGCGGAGAGGCGGGGTCCCCTCCGCTCCCCTCGCTCCTCGCCTAAGAATTACATCGTATGGGTCTGGCGCGTCGCCTTCATGGCGTTGCCGAGGATGCTCTCGATCTTGTTGCGCACGACGGTGGAGGATTCGCTGGAGTCGAACTGGACGCCGATACCCTGTTGGCGGTTGCCCTGGGCACCGGCCGGGGTGATCCAGACCACCCGGCCCGACAACGGCAGCTTGGTCGGGTCGTCCATCAGGGACAACAGCATGTAGACCTGGTCGCCCATCTGGTGCAGGCGGCTGGTCGGGATGAACAGGCCGCCGTTCTTCAGATAGGGCATGTAGGCGGCATACAGGGCGGTACGTTCCTTGATGCTCAGGGAAAGCATGCCGGCACGCCCGGCAACTTGGCCCATCGGACTATCTTCCATTCCCCGCCTCCAAGGTATCCAGGTAGCTCAACAACCATGATTCTAGCAACAACTGGCCGTTGAGCGGGTGGCGCAGCCAACGCCCGGCGGCGACGACCTCCTGCTGGCATTGCCAGAGCGAAGCGGGCCTGGCCTTGGCGGCCAGGTGGCGCAGGACCGGTTCGGATTCCGGGAAGTAGCGTACCGGTCCATTGCCCTGCACCGCCAGCAGGTCGTAAAGCCAGCGGGTCAGCCAGCCCCAGCATTCGTCGACGCGTTGCTGGGATTCCTGGGCCAGGCGCGACAGGCCGTCCGGGCTCGGCTTGGCCACCGCCGCCAGGAAACGGGCGCGTCTGGCCAGGCGTTCCGGCTCGGCATACTCGATCGCCAGGAGCGGCGCGCCGCCGACCTCGTCCAGCATCGCCATCGGTTCCCGCATGCCCTGCCCGGCCAGCCAGTCGCGTGCCTGTTCGCGGCCGGGCAAGCCGACCGCCAGTTTCCGGCAACGCGACCGGACCGTGGCCGGCAGGCGTCTGGGCTGGTGCGCGACCAGGGCGATCAGGACATTCGCGGGCGGCTCCTCCAGGGTCTTCAGGAGGGCGTTGGCGGCGGCGGCATTGAGTTGCTCGGCCGGCTGGATGACCACGACGCGCCAGCCACCCTGGTGCGAAACAAGGCCAAGAAAGTCGCTCAACTGCCTGATTTCATTGATTGTAATGTACTTGCCGCCCTTTTTCCCCGGCTCTTCTTCCTTGCCGGCCTCGGCCGCCGGCTCGATCAGCTTGAAGTCGGGGTGACCGCCCTGGTCGAACCAGCCGCAGGACTTGCAGCCATCGCAGGCGCCCTCCGGCCCGGGCGCCTCGCAGAGCAGCCACTTGGCCAGGTCGGCGACGAATTCGCGCTTGCCGGTGCCGCGCGGGCCGTGCAACAACAGGGCATGGGGCAGACGGGCACGGTCGCCGGTCAGTTCCCGCCAGAGGTCGAGGTTCCAGGGATGCAGGCTCACAGGGCGGCCAGGACCGTCGCCAGTTGCGCCCTCACCTCTTCCGGGCTGCGGCTGCCGTCGATCACCTTGATTCGTGTTGGGAATTTCGCCGCCCGGCGCAGATAGGCCTCGCGCACGCGGGTATGGAAGTCCATGCGCTCGCGCTCGAAACGGTCCGGCTCGCGGGCGGCGCCCAAGCGGGCCTGGGCGATCTCGCCCGGGACATCGAAGAGCAGGGTCAGGTCGGGCTGGAGGTCGCCGTGCACCCATTGTTCCAGGATTTCCAGGCGCGCTTCCGGCAAGCCGCGGCCACCGCACTGGTAGGCGAAACTGGCGTCGGTGAAGCGGTCCGATATGACCACATCCCCCCGCGCCAAGGCCGGCCGGATGACCTGTTCGACATGCTCGCGGCGGGCGGCGAACATGACCAGGGCCTCGGTTTCCGGATGCATGGCGTCATGCAGGACGATCTCGCGCAGTTTCTCGCCCAGCGGCGTGCCGCCCGGCTCGCGGGTGAACACCACGGTACGGCCGCGGGCGCGGAAATGCTCCGCCAGCCATTCGACATGGCTGCTCTTGCCGGCGCCGTCGACGCCTTCCAGGGTCACGAACAGGCCCTTCATCCCTTGCCTCCACGCTGATAGCGGTTCACCGCCCGGTTGTGTTCTTCCAGGGTATTGGAAAACTGGTGCCGGCCGCCACCCTTGGCGACGAAATAAAGCGCCTTGCTGTCTTCCGGATGCAGCACGGCGCCGATCGCCTCGGCACTGGGCAGGGCGATCGGGGTCGGCGGCAGGCCGGCGCGGGTGTAGCTGTTGTAGGCGGTGTCGGCTAGCAGGTCGACCTTGCGCAGGTTGCCGTCGTAACGCTCGCCGAGACCGTAGATCACGGTCGGGTCGGTCTGCAGGCGCATGCCGATGCGCAGGCGGTTGAGGAAAACGGCGGCGATAAGCGGCCGCTCGTCCGGCGCGCCGGTCTCCTTCTCGACGATCGAGGCCATGATCAGGGCCTGGTAGGGTGTCGCATAGGGCAATCCGGCCGCCCTGTCCGGCCAGGCGCCGGCCAGAGTGGCGGCCATGGTGTGGTAGGCGCGCCGGTAGATATTCAGGTCGCTGGAGCCGGGATCGAAATAATAGGTATCCGGGAAGAACAGGCCTTCAGGATGTTTTTCACTGGCGCCGATGGCGGCCAGTATCTCGGCATCGGAGAGGCCGGCCGTCTCGTGTTTGAGGCGCGGGTTCCCGTCCAGGGCGGCACGCATCTGCCTGAAGCTCCAGCCCTCGATGACGGTGGCCTTGGCGAGCAGGGTCTCGCCCAGAGTGACCTTGTTGAGCAGCTGGTAAGGCGATAGCGGCTTGCTCGCCATGTAGCTGCCGGCCTTGATCTTGCCGGCCTGGCCGAGCAGGCGGCCGAGCACGACGAAGGCCGTGGGGTGCCGGATGAGCCCATGGGATTCGAAATCCTGCGCCGCCGAGCGCAAATGGCTGCCTGGTGCGATGGAGAACTCGACCGGAAACGGTGCCGTGGTGGTGGCAGGCGTGCTGGCATACCAGGCGAGCCAGGCGAGGCCGGCCAGCAGGATCAGGGCAACTATGGCTGTTAGGCGCCGGAACACAGTTTCTCCATCAGGTCGTCGAAATCGGCCGGCCTCGGCCAGGTCCGCTCGCCCAGCCGGGCGACCCAGCGCAGCCGGATCAGGCTGTTGCTGAGCAGGACCGCATCGGCGCCCAGCAGGTCAGCCAGGCCGATATGGGTTTCCTCGGCAGCGAGGATGCCCAGCAGGCGGGCCCGGGTCACGCCGGCGACGCCGCACGCGTCCAGGACGGGGGTCCGCCAACGGCCGCCGCTGCTTATGAACAGGTTGGCCATGACGCCGGATATCACCCGGCCGGCGTCGTCGAGCAGGATACCCTCGTCGATGGCCGGATCGTCCCATTCCATCCTGGCCAGGACGTTTTCCAGGCGGTTCAGGTGCTTGGCCCCGGCCAGCCGTGGCTGCCGGCCCAGGCGCAGGTCACAGACCCGCACGGTGGCGCCGGAGGCGGCGAGCGGGTCGGGAAAATCGGGCAGCGGCGTGGCCATGGCGATGCGGGTCGGGTAAGGCGCATCCGGTAGCCGGTAGCCACGCGGCCCGGTGCCACGGGTGACGATCAGCTTGACCACCGCGTCGGGCTGCCGGGCGGCCAGCCAGGCGATGTCCTGTTCCCATTCGCTCCGGGTCGGACAGCTCATGGCCAGCTGCCGGCAGTCCGCCGTCAGCTTGGCCAGGTGGTCCGGCCACCAGACCGGCTCGCCGGCCTCCATGCGCAGCGTCCGGAAGACGCCGTCGCCGAAGGCCAGGCCACGGTCGAGAGGGGAAATGGATGCCGCCGGCGAGCCGTTTACCAGGATAAGCGGCGCGTCGGGCATCGATGGAATGTGGGGAGAAAGATGCCGGACGCGCGGGTCCGGCATGCAGTCAGATGCGGCGGAACACGATGCTGCCGTTGGTACCGCCGAAACCGAAGGAGTTGGAAACGGCGACATCGACCCGGGCCTCGCGCGCCGTATTGGCGACGTAGTCCAGGTCGCAGCCCTCGCCAGGCTCGAACAGGTTGATGGTCGGCGAGACCGTCTGGTTGGCGACGGTGAGCGCGGAGAACACCGCTTCCACGCCACCGGCGGCACCCAGCAGGTGGCCGGTCATCGATTTGGTCGAGCTGACCATGGTCTTGTAGGCATGGTCGCCCAGCACCAGCTTGACTGCCTTGGTCTCGGCCAGGTCGCCCAGCGGCGTCGAGGTGCCATGGGCATTGATGTAATCCACTTGGTCCGGATTGACACCGGCGGCACGCAGGGCATTCCGCATCGTCCGTGCCGCGCCGGAGCCATCCTCGAGCGGGGCCGTCATGTGGTAGGCATCGGCACCCTTGCCGTAGCCGGCCAGTTCGCAATAGATGCGGGCGCCGCGCGCCTTGGCGTGTTCGTACTCCTCCAGGACCAGGACGCCGGCTCCCTCGCCCATCACGAAGCCATCGCGGTCCTTGTCCCAGGGACGGCAGGCCGTGGCCGGGTCGTCGTTGCGGGTGGACAGCGCGCGGGCGGCGGAGAAACCGCCGATCGCCAACGGACAGACGGTCGCCTCGGCACCGCCGGCGATCATCACGTCGGCATCGCCGTACTCGATCATCCGGGCCGACTCGCCGATGGCGTGGGTGCCCGTGCTACAGGCGGTCACCATGGCCAGGTTCGGGCCCTGCAGACCGTACATGATCGACAGGTTGCCGGAGATCATGTTGATGATCGAACCGGGGATGAAGAACGGTGAAATCTTGCGCGGCCCATCCGCCAGGAAGGTGGAATGGGTGTCCTCGATCAGCGGCAGGCCGCCGATGCCGGAACCGATGTTGACGCCGATCATCTCGCGGTTGGCGTCCGTGACTTCGATGCCGGAGTCCTTGATGGCATCGATGCCGGCCGCCAGGCCGTAATGGATGAAGGTATCCATCCGGCGGGCTTCCTTGGCCGACAGATACTTGGTCACGTCGAAGCCCCTGACCTCGCCGGCGACCTGGGAGGCCATCGCGGACGCATCGAACTTGCTGATGCGCGCGATGCCAGTACGGCCTGCGGTGAGGTTTTGCCACGCCTCGGCCACGGAATTGCCGACCGGGGAGATGATTCCGAGGCCGGTTACTACTACTCTGCGCTTGGACAAATGAATACCCGTGCGGATGAATTGGAGATGAGACTGCATCGTCATCCCCGCTGTCGCGGGGACCCAGTTGCTTCAATCGCCTGGGTTCCCACTCGAGTGGGAACGACGAATCTGGCTTTGCTTAGCCCAGGTGGCCGTTGACGTAGTCGACGGCCTGCTGAACGGTGGTGATCTTCTCGGCTTCTTCGTCGGGGATCTCACACTCGAACTCTTCTTCGAGGGCCATCACCAGCTCAACCGTGTCGAGCGAGTCGGCACCCAGGTCGTTGACGAAGGAGGACTCCAGCTTGACGTCCGCTTCGTTGGCGCCCAGTTGCTCGGCCACGATTTTCTTGACACGTTGTTCGATATCGCTCATTTGGGTAAGACTCCCTAAAGGGTAAGGACAAGGTCACGGTGGTTAGCGTATCCAACCGAAACCGGTGAAAAATCGGAGGGCATTCTAGCAAATTCGCCCATGGCGGGAAAATCGCCCGAAAAAAGCCCGTCAATCCATGTACATGCCGCCGTTCACGTGCATCGTCGTGCCGGTGATGTAGCCGGCGCCGTCGGAGGCCAGGAAGGCCACGGCCTGGGCGATATCCTCGACCGAGCCCAAGCGGCCCAATGGGATGTGCTGCATCAGGGCCTGGCGCTGGGCGTCCGGCAGGGCGCGGGTCATATCGGTGTCGATGAAGCCCGGCGCTACGCAGTTGACCGTGATGCCGCGGCTGCCGACTTCCTTGGCCAGCGACTTGGTGAAGCCCATCATGCCGGCCTTGGCGGCGGCGTAGTTGGTCTGGCCGGGATTGCCCATGGCGCCGACCACGGAGGCGATGCTGACGATGCGGCCGCTACGGGCCTTCATCATCGGCTTGATCGCGGCCTTGGCGAGGCGGAACACCGAGGTCAGGTTGGTCTGGATGACGGCCTCCCAGTCCTCGTCCTTCATGCGCATGAGCAGGGTGTCGCGGGTGATGCCGGCGTTGTTGACCAGCACGTCCAACTTGCCGTGGGCCTTGACGATGCCGTCCACCAGGGCGTCGCAGGAGGCGGCGTCGTTGACGTTGAGCATCCTGCCCTCGCCCTTCAGGCCGGCCTCGGCCAGGGCGGCGCCGATGGCGGCGGCGCCGGATTCGCTGGTGGCGGTGCCGATGGCGTAGGCGCCGCGGCGGGCCAGTTCATGCAGGATGGCCTGGCCGATGCCCCGGCTGGCGCCGGTGACCAGTGCGATCTTTCCTTCCATCTCCATCACTCCTTCTTATTGCTTGAGGGCCTCGGCCAGAGTGGCGGCGTCAGCCAGGGCCACGGTCGGCACGTCGGCCAGTATGCGCTTGTTGAGGCCGGCCAGCACCTTGCCGGGCCCGCATTCGGCGATCCGGGTCACGCCCTGGGCGGCGAGGGCCTGCATGGACTCGACCCAGCGCACCGGGCTGTAGAGCTGGCGTGCCAGGGCATCCCTGATCGCGGCCGGGTCGGCATGGCTGGCGACGTCGGCATTGTGGATCACCAGCACGGCCGGGGCCTTGACCTCGATGGCGGCCATGGCGGCGAGCAGCTTGTCGGCCGCCGGCTTCATCAGGGCGCAGTGCGAGGGCACCGAGACCGGCAGCGGCAGCGCGCGCTTGGCACCCTTTTCCTTGGCCAGGACGCAGCCGCGGTCGACCGCCGCCTTGTTGCCAGCGATCACCACCTGGCCGGGCGAGTTGTAGTTGACCGCCTCCAGAACCTCGCCCTGGGCGGCCTCGGCGCAGACCGCGCGCACGGCGGCATCATCGAGGCCAAGCACGGCAGCCATGGCGCCGACACCTTCAGGCACGGCGGATTGCATGGCTTCGGCGCGCAGGCGCACCAGGCGCAGGGCGTCGGCGAAATTCAGTGCGCCGGCACAGGTCAGCGCGGTGTACTCGCCCAGGCTGTGGCCGGCCATCAGGGCCGGCACGGCACCACCCTGGGCCAGCCAGGCACGGTACACGGCGACTCCGGCGGCGAGCATGGCCGGCTGGGTATTGACGGTCTGGTTGAGGGCCTCGGCCGGCCCTTCGGCGAGCATCCCGGCCAGGTCGAAGCCCAGTGCCTCGGAGGCCTCGGCCAGGGTGTCACGGATCGCGGCAGAGTCGCCGTAGGCGTTCATCATGCCGACAGATTGCGAACCTTGGCCTGGAAACACGAATGCCAATTTCATAATTGATTCATCCATGAGTGTTCAGTGCAGGCTAATGCCTGCGTAGCGGGCGTTATGCCGTAACTAAATACAAAGGCTAACGTCATTTTGTTGATCCTGTATGTCAGAAACGAAGCAGGACGGAACCCCAGGTGAAGCCGCCGCCGAAGGCCTCCATCAGGACCGTCTCGCCGCGCTTGATGCGGCCGTCGCGGACGGCGGTATCGAAAGCCAGGGGGATGGAGGCGGCCGAGGTGTTGCCGTGTTGGTCGACGGTCACCACGACGTTGTCCATGGCCATGCCCAGCTTCTTGGCGGTGGCCTGGATGATGCGGATGTTGGCCTGGTGCGGCACCAGCCAATCGACATCGGACTTGGCCAGACCATTCGCCGCCAGCGTCTCGTCGACGATGGCGTCGAGGGTATTGACCGCCATCTTGAACACGGCGTTGCCGGACATGCGCATATGGCAGGCACCGGCGGTCTTCATGGAAACGCCGCCGTCGACGAACAGGAGATCCTGGTAGCGGCCGTCGGCATGGATATGGGTGGAAATGATGCCTTGTTCGGTGTCAGCCTTGAGTACCACGGCACCGGCGCCGTCACCCCATAGGATGCAATTGCCGCGGTCGTTCCAGTCGGTGATCCGGGACAGGGTCTCGGCGCCGACCACCAGGGCATATTTCGCGGTGCCGGAGCGGATGAACTGGTCGGCCACGGTCATGGCGTAGACAAAGCCGCTGCATACGGCCTGGACATCGAATGCCGGGCAGCCGTTCTCGATCCCGAGCTTGGCCTGCAGGATGCAGGCGGTGCTCGGGAAGACGCGGTCCGCGGTCGTGGTGGCGACGACGATCAGACCGATTTCGGCGGCGTCGATGCCGGCCGCCTCGATCGCCCTCTCGGCCGCCTTCAGGGCCAGGTCGCTGGTCAGTTCGCCATCCACGGCATGGTGGCGCTGGCGGATGCCTGTACGTTCGGCGATCCATTCGTCGGTGGTCTCGACGATCTTTTCCAGATCGGCATTGGTCACCACACGGGCAGGCAGATAGCTGCCCGTCCCGGCCACGCGGGAATACAGTCTTTGTTCACTGCTCACGCAGCGTCTCCTATGGTTGCTTCCTTGCCATGATGAACCTGGACCTGCTCGGCGATACGGCGCAGCAGGCCACCGCGCACTTCCTCGACGGCACGCAGGATGGCTTGCCGGTAGCCGAACACGTCGGCGGAACCGTGGCTCTTGATGACGATGCCGTTCAGGCCCAGCAGGGTGGCGCCGTTGTAGGCGCGCGGGTCCATCTTGCGTTTGAAGGCCTGGATGACCGGCAGGGCGATCAGGCCGGCCAACCGGGTAAACAGGCTTTTCTTGAACTGGCTGCGCAGCTCCTCGGCGATCAGCTTGGCGAGCCCTTCGGAAGCCTTGAGCGCGACATTGCCGACGAAGCCGTCACAGACGACCACGTCCACGGTGCCCTTGTAGATGTCATCGCCTTCGATGTTGCCGTGGAAATTGAGGCCGCTTTGCTTGAGGAGTTCGCCGGCCTGCTTGACGATGTCGTTGCCCTTGATGTCTTCCTCGCCGATGTTCAGGAGGCCGACCGAGGGGCTTTCCTTGTGCTCGGCGACCGAGGCCAGGGCCGCGCCCATGATGCCGAACTGGAGCAGATGGTCGGCCGTGCAGTCGACGTTGGCGCCAAGATCGAGCACGTAGGTACGGCCATCGTGGTTGGGCAAGGTGGTGGCGATGGCCGGTCGGTCGATGCCGGGCAGGGTCTTGAGGACAAACCGGGAAACCGCCATGAGGGCGCCGGTGTTGCCGGCCGACACGACGGCATCGGCCTCGCCGCGCTTGACCAGGTTGGCGGCCACGCGCATGGACGAGTCTTTTTTGTTGCGCAGGGCAACATTGAGCGGGTCGTCCATGGTGACGATCTCGGAAGCGTGATGGATGCGCAACCGATTATGGGTCGTAGCCTTGCGGGTCAGCAACTCCGCGATCAGGACGTCTTCCAGGCCCACCAGAATGATGTTGACGCCCTCGACCTGATTGAGCACATCAAGGGCGGCCTGTACGGTGACATGGGGGCCGTGATCGCCCCCCATGGCATCGATAGCGATGGTAACTTCGCGCATGGGTGCCATGCCCGCCGGTTCGGCCGGGCATCGCCAGATTGGCTGGATTAGGAGTTGTCAGCCTTGGTGTCGACCACTTTGCGGCCGCGGTAGTAGCCGCTCGGGCTGACGTGGTGACGCAGATGGACCTCGCCGGTGGTGGGTTCCACGGCGGTGGGCGGGTTGCTCAGGAAGTCGTGGGCGCGGTGCATGCCACGCTTGGACGGGGACTTCTTATTCTGTTGAACGGCCATTTGTTGCTCCTTGCAAAAATCTTCAAATCCCGGCCTGTCCGCATTCGCCCTCGGCATGCCGGGGCGCAACGGGCAGACTGAGCAGTATCTCGTCTTCCACCAGTGTCAGCACATCCAGTTCCGGATCGGCGACCAGGGCGTCGAGCAGCGGATCGTCCCGCTCCCATAGGCCCAGTTGCGCCTCGTCGCGGGCAACCGGAAACTCCCGCTCGATCCGCAACTCCTGCCGGTAAGGTTCCAGGCACTGCTGACAGAGCAGCATGACCGTCGTATCCAGTTCCAGCCTGAGCACGGGCCGACCGGCCCGGAGGCCGCCGCGTATCCGGTAACTCACCACGCCTTCGTTCGAAACCAGGACATCCTCCAGGCGATCCAGGTCGGCGAGGCGAACCTCACCCGACTGGTCTTCACCAGCGCGCGCAAAGCGCATGGAGTCCAACGTCGGTCGTGCAGACATAAGCGCGGAATGATATTCTTATGGGCTTTATAAGTCAAAGCCAATCCTGACGAAGTCTATCGGACCAATAGCCTTCGTCACGGCGACAAGCTCGCCAACTCCGGATAGACTATGGCCTCCGACGGAAGCATCCCCTGGGGAGGGGAGAGAGCGTCCGGCCAATCACAATTCGTTTTTGCCATGATCAAGAAGATACTCGTAGCCAATCGTGGTGAGATCGCGGTCCGGATCATTCGCGCCTGTCGCGAACTCGGTATCCGTTCCGTCGCGATCTACACCGACGCGGACCGTCACGCCCTGCACGTCAAGAAGGCCGACGAGTCCTACAACATCGGATCCGATCCGGTGGTGGGCTATCTGAATGCCCACAACATCGTCAACCTGGCCGTGGCCTCGGGTTGTGACGCCCTCCACCCCGGCTATGGCTTCCTGTCCGAGAACCCGGTCCTGGCCGAGGTCTGCGCCCGCCGGGGCATCAAGTTCATCGGACCCTCGCCGGAAGTGATCCGCCAGATGGGCGACAAGATCCAGGCTCGCCAGGCCATGATCAAGGCCGGCATCCCGGTTACCCCCGGCTCCGACCACAACCTCGAGAACGTCGAGGAAGCGCGCGATCTGGCCAACAAGATCGGCTACCCGGTGATGCTCAAGGCCACCAACGGCGGCGGTGGCCGCGGCATCCGCCGGTGCGACTCCGAGGACGACCTGCTGAAGAACTACGAGCGTGTGGTATCCGAGGCCAGCAAGGCGTTCGGCAAGCCCGAGGTGTTCATCGAGAAGTGCGTGGTCAATCCCAAGCACATCGAGGTGCAGGTGATCGGCGACAGCCACGGCAACTGCATCCACCTGTACGAGCGTGACTGTTCGATCCAGCGCCGCAACCAGAAGCTGATCGAGATCGCGCCCTCGCCGCAACTCAGCGAGGCTCAGCGCGAATACATCGGCAAACTGGCGGTGCGCGCCGCCAAGGCGGTCGGCTACGTCAACGCCGGCACCGTGGAATTCCTGCTCGACCAGGACAACCAGTTCTACTTCATGGAGATGAACACCCGCCTCCAGGTCGAGCACTGCATCACCGAGCAGATCACCGGCATCGACATCGTCCAGGAGCAGATCCGCATCGCCGACGGCAAGCCCCTGCAATACAAGCAGGACGAGATCCACCACCGTGGCTACGCCATGGAGTTCCGGATCAACGCCGAGGACCCGCAGAACGGTTTCCTGCCCAGCTTCGGCCGCATCACCCGCTACTACGCGCCGGGCGGCCCGGGCACACGGGTCGACGGTGCCATGTACACCGGCTACACCATCCCGCCCTACTACGATTCCATGTGCGCCAAGCTGATCGTCTGGACCCTCGACTGGAACAGCGTGATCGAGCGCGGCCTGCGCGCCCTCGACGACATGCTGGTCTACGGCGTCAAGACCACCATTCCTTATTACAAGGAAATCCTCAGCAACGACGAATTCCGCTCCGGCCGCTTCAACACCGGCTTCGTCGAGGCCCATCCGGAACTCATCAACTATCACGTGCGCCGGCCGCCCGAACTGACGGCGGCGGCCATCTCGGCCGCCCTGGCTGCGCACCTCGGCATGTAACCCCAGGAAGTCTGAAAACATGGCAAAAGTTCAAGTCACCGATCTCGTCCTGCGCGACGGCCACCAATCCCTCATCGCCACGCGCATGCGCACCGACGACATGCTGCCGATCTGCGGCAAACTCGACCAAGTCGGCTTCTGGTCGCTCGAGGCCTGGGGCGGCGCCACCTTCGACGCCTGCGTGCGTTTCCTCAAGGAAGACCCCTGGGAGCGCCTGAAGAAACTGCGCCGGGCCCTGCCCAATACCCGCATCCAGATGCTCCTGCGCGGCCAGAACCTGCTCGGCTACCGCCACTACGCCGACGACGTGGTGCGCGCCTTCGTGCAGAAGTCCGCCGACAACGGCATCGACGTATTCCGCGTCTTCGACGCCATGAACGACCTGCGCAACATGCGGGTCGCCATCGAGGCGGTGAAGAAGTCCAGCAAGCATGCCCAGGGCGCCATTTCCTACACGGTCAGCCCGGTCCACGACACCGCCTATTTCGTCGACATGGCGAAACAGCTGACCGAGATGGGCGTCGACTCGATCGCCATCAAGGACATGGCCGGCCTGCTCACGCCTTATGCCGCCTATGACCTGGTCAAGGCCATCAAGGGCGTCACCAGCCTGCCGGTCAACACCCACAGCCATGCCACCGCCGGCCTCTCGGCCATGGTGCACATGAAGGCCGTGGAGGCCGGCGCCGACATCGTCGACGGCTGCAACTCGGCCTTCTCCGAGGGTGCCAGCCATGCCACCACGGAGAGCCTGGTCGCCGCCCTCCAGGGCACCGAGTACGACACCGGCCTCGACCTGGGCAAGCTGCAGGAGATCGCCGCCTATTTCCGCGAGGTGCGCAAAAAATACTGGCAGTTCGAGATGGATACCCATCTGGTCGATACCCGCATCCTGACCTCCCAGGTGCCTGGCGGCATGATCTCCAACCTGGCCAACCAGTTGAAGGAACAGGGCGCGCTCAACCGCATGGACGACGTCATGCTGGAGATCCCGCGCGTCCGCGAAGACCTGGGCTTTCCGCCGCTGGTCACCCCGACCTCGCAGATCGTCGGCACCCAGGCTGTGCTCAACGTCCTCACCGGCGGCCGCTACAAGTCGGTTACCAACGAGGTCAAGGGCTACCTGCTCGGCCGCTACGGCAAGGCGCCTGGCGCGGTCAACGAGGAAGTGCGCAAGCTGGCGGTCGGCAACCAGGAAGTCATCACCTGCCGGCCGGCCGATCTGATCAGTGATGAACTGGACAAGCTGCGCGGCGAGATCGAGGGCCTGGCCAAGTCCGACGAGGACGTCCTGACCTACGCCATGTTCCCGGACCTCGGCCGCACCTTCCTACAGGAACGCGCCGCCGGCTCCCTGTCGCCCGAGCCCCTGCTGCCGCCGGAATCCCGCGAGGCCGCCGCCAGCCCGGCACTTTATGCGCCGAACGAATTCAACATCACCCTGCACGGCGAGACCTACCACATCCGCATCACCGGCACCGGTCGCGGCGACGACACCGAGCGCCCCTTCTACGTCCACGTCGACGGCATCTCGGAAGAGGTCCTGGTCGAGACACTGGACGAGGTCGAGGTCAGCGCCGGTTTGGGCGTGAAAGACCGCGTTGAACGCCTCGCGGTTGGTCTGCTCGGGATGAAGCGACGACATCGCATTGGTGCCGGCGATGACCGCGGCAAGTCCCTTGGCGCTGTCGCCGGTGC